>JANLTD010000849.1:0-4813 GCA_031362765.1 Acidobacteriota bacterium
AAATCCGGCCTCGGCATTGCCGAATATAAACTCGGTAAAAAGCAGGAAGCCGTCAAAACGCTCGAAGAATCAATCGCGCTCAATCAATCGGCGGCAAATTCGTTTCTTTTTCTGGGGAAAATTTACCGCGAACTTAAAGAATTTGAAAAGGCTGAAATCAGTTTGAAAAAGGCTAAAGATCTGAGCAAAAACAAATTAGCAGACGCGCACTGGGAACTCGCGCTGCTTTATTACTACAATCTGAATCGTCCGGCAGACGCCGCCGACGAACTCGAACTTTACCTCAAAGCGAATCCAAAAGCCGAAAATAAGTTGCAGGTCGAAAAACTGATAAAAACAATGCGCGAAAAAGCTAAACAAAAATAAGCCGGAGAATTTGTTGGTTTAAGTTTCATTCAACGGCGAAACCGACGTTGACCACAGCCGTCATATCCTTATCAATCGTAGTTGTATCGCTGATGCCGGCATCGGAAACTTCGGTCGAATCCGGGGCGGTGATTTGCAGAACGCCCATTCGCGCCGAGCGCACCGTGCCGATCTTGTTGCCAGTGCTGGCGGCGATCTTTTCGGCCCGTATTTTTGCATCTTTGGCCGCTTCGCCGAGCATTTCGATCTTTAAGTCGCCCAATTGCGTGTAGAAATACTGCGGCGGATTTGATTCGATCAAAATATCCTGATTGATCAATTCGGTTGCTTCGCGGGCAATTTGTGCGATCTTATCCACTTCATTCGATTTGACTTCCAATTGCTGACGCAAAGAATAACCTGTGATTTCGGATGTTTCCTGACCATTTCCATCTGTTTTCCGCAAAGTGGTGGTGGTGATCGAAGAAATCGTGATCTGAGTTTCGGGAATTCCTTTATTTATCAAATACTGCCTGACACGCGGAACGCTTTCCGAAAGCGAGCGATAGGCATCTGCCAGTTTGGGCGACTGATATGTCACTGCCGCGTTCCAGACGACCAGATCCGATTTTATTCGTTTTTTTGCCGAACCGGTCACGGTTATTGTTTCATCACCTTTTTTGGTTTTGGTATAAAACCATCCGAAAATAAAAGACGATAAAACCAAACCGATTGCCAGGGCAATTCCTGCGTTGAACCAATAATTATTTCTTTCTTCGTTCATTTCTTCCTCGCTTTCTAAATGTTTTATAAGTATCAGCTGCTTGTTTATCAGCTGATTTAATTTTCAAAACTTGCGGGAAGGCTCGATTATCAATGCGAACTTTCCCGCAAGTTAGATGGCGGTAAAGCCGTTTTGCCTTCCGGAAAAACGGCTTCCCGACCTTAATTCGGCAAAGCCGTAAAATTCGCCTTAGCAAAATCTTCCATTAATGTGATGATCATTGAATCCGAGACGAAAGCATAACGTTTCGACCTGACCGAAACGACATAGCTTTCGCCGACCGGCATTTCTTCGAAACGGTAAAACCCGAAACTATTCGTCCGCGTATAATGCGATTCGCCGCTCGTCAGGTTGGTTATCGTGACAGAAACGTCCTTCACATTTACGCCGTAATTGTCGGTTATTTTTCCGCTCAAAGTTGCCAGCGCGGCCGTCGGCACAGCATTAACGAAAGTACAGGTCACCGATTCGCCTTCCTCGAGAATGATGTTGGCTAATCTGTTCTGGACATTCACGGTAGTGTTTTGTTGTCCCGTACCGCCCGCCGCATTTTCCACACATAAAAGTTGTGTCAAGGAATAACCGCTGGTCGGTAAATTTTCGGTAACGGTGACACTATTGCTCACGCCGAAATCTGTTAAATTATTGAAACTCTGGCTGTTTGCCGTATTGCTGCCGTCGTCAACCAAAGAGAAATCGCCAACGCCGGGACCGGTTGTCGTAAAGCCGAAAACCTGATCGGTGTTTGGCCGGGCATCTTTGATAATGACGATGTTTCCCGGGAAAATGGTCGCCGCACTGCTCAGTGAACGGTCTTGATTTCCGCCCGAACCGTTTAACTCAACTAAACGCATATGGAAGGGCGAACCGCTGATGGCGATCGCCGAATTGGTAATTCCCCAATCAACGCGTCTTGAAATATGAGCGCCCCAGGCAAGCACCGGATTCGTCGTATTGGCCGTAAAGGTCAGAGTTATTCTGGTTTGGCTGCTTCCCGAATACGTTCCCGTCATCGTGTAGGCTGAAACCGCGGTAATATCTCCGTTAAAAAGCTTAAAGTCGCCGGGCATCGCCGGAATGTCATCAATTGTTCCGTTAATACCGTCAAAACCGGCCGTAAAATTTGTGTCAGGCGGAATGGCAAAATTGTCTTTGACCGCCAGATTACATTCCGCAACGCCCGAACAAGGATCTGCCGTCGTTTCGGTCAGGTCAAAGTTGGTCAAACAATCGAGCGCATGTTTGGCGCCGCTGTTTTCGGTCGTGTCCCATTCGATGGTCACGGTGTTGATTGATCCGACCGTCAAACCCGAAAATCTCAACCGGTAAGGAACGGATTGTCCTTCAAGATAATGCGCCTGACTGTGACCAAGATTTCCGTTCTGCCACGCACTGCCCGCGCATTGCACAGGCAGGCTGCCGACACCACCGTTGGCACACTGGTCGAGATCGGCTTGCGCATTACTAAAAATTGTTGATTTGAAGATTGATAAACCGTTTCCGGTAAAAATTTCTTTTTGAGCTTGCGCGGAAACACTCAATATCCCAAAAGCCAATAAGAGAATAAAAATAATCCTAACATTTTGGTAAGTATTTTCTTTGCACATTTTACACATATTGAACCTCCTTCTCTGATCCGTCAGACTACAACGGAAACAATAAATAATTTTGTTCTGAGAACCAATTGATCATTCGTCAGATAAAACACGGTCTTACCAAATAATCCACAGCAAAGTCTTTTAACTTTTTTAATGGTTCGGATATTCAAATTAGTTCTGCATCTTCAAAAAATGCGCATTTTGCTTAATTCAAACGCATAATTTATACCTTACGGAAACACTGCGATAAACTCGTGTTTTACTGGAATTATTGAGTTGATTAATGGAAAAATGAACTGTGAGAACAAAAAACCGCGAAGATTCTCGCGATGAGGTGTGAAAATTTCCGCAGTTTTTAGAAATTAAAATAGTAAATTTGCCGGGTTTGAAGCGGTCTTGAATGAAAGCTTTTGAGCTTTTTCGGCGAAATCGAGTTTGGGCATTTCACACGTGATACAAATTCTTCGGATACTTCGCGTTAACTAGCGGATCACAAAATCCGCATTTAGAATCTAAGCAATCATCAGAAGAAAAATCAATCAGGAGTAATATACTTTCAACGGTTATACTGCCGTTTGTTCTAAAGCAAAGCGGATTTTATTTTTATCAGAAATTCGGCTAAAGCCGGTGTTTTTGATTCACCTAACCTCCAACTGAAGTTGGAGGCAATTTATTTTAATGAGAAAGCCCTGAAAAGGTAAAGCTTTAGAATAGTTTTCTAAGTTTTGCCTTTTACTTTTTACCTTTTACCTTTTACCTTTTTACATAATGCAACTTTCCGTAATAATCCCGGCATTCAATGAAGAATCAACGATCGAAAAAACGCTTGACGCGATTTCGCGGCTTGTTAATGTTGATGAAGTCATCATTGTTGACGGCGGAAGCACGGATAAAACGGTTGAGATCATCGCAAATTACGGATTCAAAAAGCCTCTGAAGCTCATCAAATTCGGCGAAGCCAATCGCGGCAAACAGCTTCACGAGGGAGCTCTGCACGCGTCGCACGAGATATTTTGGTTTCTCCACGCCGACACGCGCCCGACGCAAGGCTGTGCCGGAGAAATCAAAAAATATATGAAATACGATTCGATCGTCGGCGGAAATTTTAAAGTGATCTTCGACGGCGGCAGCCGTTGGGCGCGGTTTCTGATGTGGCTTTACCCGCAGCTCAAATCAATCGGACTGGTTTACGGCGATTCGGCGATCTTTGCGCGGCGCACGACCTACGAAAAGATCGGCGGATTTAAGCCTTTACCGCTTTTTGAAGATGTGGATTTTTTCAAACGTCTGCAAAAGCGCGGCGATTTCAGATATTTGACCAAAGCCGTAACAACCTCTTCGCGCCGTTTTCAGAACGATTCGTTTATCTGGACTTTTACAAAATGGTCGGTTTTTCAAGGGCTTTACTGGTTTGGTTTCCCGCCGCGGTTGTTGGCAAAGAAATATAAGGCGATCAGATAAAAATGGAAACAGCGACAAGAATTTTAGCAATTGCCGTCGGCGGCGCGTGCGGCGCGGTCGCAAGATATTTGATCAATATTTCGCCTCTCCAAAATTACTTCAAACCATTTCCGTTTCCGACCTTTTTTATCAATATCAGCGGCTCGTTTCTGATCGGATTTTTGCTGATGCTGTTTACAGAAAAATTTGAGATCAACGAAACATTGCGCTTTGCCGTGATCGTTGGATTTCTCGGCGCATACACGACATTTTCAACATTTGAAGTCGAAATCTGGAACTTGATCAAAGGAAGTCAATTTATCACGGCTTTCGTGTATCTTTTCCTGAGCGTCTTTCTCGGCTTTGTCGGCGTTGTTTTGGGCGTTTGGCTGGCGCGCCGGGTTTAATGAAAAGTTTGAAAAGTCCGCATTGAAAGAAAACCAAGATCTGCGTCCCATTTCTTAGTTTTTAAGTAATTGTATAGGTCTTTGGTTTTTGGTCTTTGGTTTTTAATGCGAATCAAGGGTTGAAAATAAGTGAACTGAATAGTTTTTTGCAAACCCAACATTTATGGTAAGACTTGTCAAAAATAGGACGCGGACAAACACGGATTCGGCGGATTGCCGCTGATTTTTTTAGAAATCCG
>JANLTD010000851.1:0-2040 GCA_031362765.1 Acidobacteriota bacterium
AGAGTATCAGTAGATCCAAATTTCGGATGTCGGATGTCGGATGTCGGATTTTTTGTCAAGCGAAAACCTGAATTTCTTTCGAGAACTTGAGCTTCGGATCGTTTGTTAATTCGAAATCCTAAATCCGAAATTTGGATTTACTGATTCTATTCGTCGAGAGGTAAATGGTCGGTAAATAAGAACAGCGTAGTCTTTAGAGCGGCTTCTTAACGACACGGCGATTACGTTTAAGGAACGTGTAATACGCTTTTCAGTTAGAACCTATGCGATAGAAAGTCCAACAAACTTCAGTTTGTTGAAAGCCCTCATTTATGGGCATTTCAACAAACTGAAGTTTGTTGGACTTCCCGGCACAAAGTTTCTTAATGCTAGTGCACGGTTTCTAACTGAAAACGGTATAAAATAAAAGATGTCAACTGAAAAATCTTTTTCAGTTGGCATCTTTTATTTCTCAGAACCACGATTCAAACTATGATCTACGTTTTGGCTGAGGTCGCGGCTTTTTCTTTAAGCTGTTTGATTATCTTTTTATACTCTTCGATTTTCTTTTTCTGTTCGGGAGTATCAACTTTACTCTGTGCTTTGACGTAACTTTCAAGTTCACCGGCCGCCTCGGCATATTTTTTCAGATAGTTGCCGTAGAGCACCGAAAGATTCCAATAAACTTCGGGGTTTGGATTCGTCGAAACTTTTTTGACTTGCTTAAAATGCTTTTCGGCTTCGGTCAATTTGCCGCTTTTCATTTCCGTCATGCCAAGAAGCAATAAAACCTCGCTCGAACCGGGGCTGAGCGACAAGGCTGTTTCCAACGCCACCAAAGCCGCCGGCAGAGTTTCCATCTTGTTATTAACATTCAGCATATAAAGCGAATAACCCGTACGGAAAAAACTCTGCGGGCTTTTATTGTTGACATCCGCTGCCTTTAGAAAATAAACAGCGGCTTTGCCATACTCCTGTTTGGCAAAATTAAGTTCACCCAACTGATAGAGCCCGGCAAAATAAGTTGGGAAAATACGAACCGCTTCTTCAAATGCCGCGAGACTTCCGGCCAGATCTTTTTTCTTCAAGGCAGATTCACCACTCTTGAACGCTTTTTTAGCGGCATCAGGAATTTCCTGCGCAAAGACAACCTGCGCTTCGGAATAAGCAAGTCCGTTTTTTCTCGGCGACAGATTAAAATCCAGCTGTTGTGTATCTGAACCGGTGCCGCCCGTAACCTTAAAGGTACTAAACGTCACATCTTTTTGCGTTTCTTCAAAATCATAGCGATAAGGCATCACCCTGACCGCAAATCTCCCGTCAGGAAGATCTGAAAAACCGTATCGCCCGGTTGAATCGGTTCGTTGATGCTGTTTATATGCTCCAAGCTCATCTAAAAGTTCGACATCAACGTCGATTAACGGATTATTCCGGTTATCATAGACCACTCCGGTAACGGTATTGGCCGCCAACGCGGCGGTCGAAAGCGCGAAAAACACAAAACTCAAAAACGAAAGCCTGAACGCGACTCCGATCTTATTTTTATTCATACAAAACTCCTCGAATATCAATTTTTGTACGCTATTATAACACTTTTGCGATTATTTGTTGAGCATTTTTGTAAAAACTTCGGTTGTCGGTTAATGTTTTATTCGTGTCAGAAAAAATTTACCGCGATTCGGTTCACAATATTATTCGTCTCAAAACCGATACGGACGAAGGAAGACTTCTCGTCCGTCTGATTGACACCGAGGAATTTCAACGTCTGCGCCGGATTCGTCAACTTGGGCTCGCTCACTTTGCATACCAATCGGCCGAGCATTCACGTTTTACGCATAGTTTGGGGGCGCTCCATCTGGCGACCCGAATCTTGTCAAAACTCGAATTGAACCATGAAATTTCGGCTGAACATAAAACAGCCGTGCGCGCCGCGGCGCTTCTGCACGACATCGGTCACGGCGCGTTTTCGCACGTCATCGAAACGATTCTCGGCTTTCACCACGAACAATTTACGATTGACGCGGTTTTAAGCGACGACACCGAGGTCGGACAAGTGCTGCG
>JANLTD010000884.1:0-1693 GCA_031362765.1 Acidobacteriota bacterium
GTCGGATACAACAAAGATTGGCACTCGCACTGGTATGCGAAAAAAGAATTTGCCGCCTTTTTGGCGGAAGATCTCCAACTCAAACGTGATTTGAAAAAACGTTTCACGGGCGCCGGAGTTTCGCATATTGATATTGAACGCGCCGCCAATCGTTTGAAAATTATTATTTACACTGCGCGTCCCGGGATCATCATCGGACGCAAGGGGTCGGAAATCGAAAAACTCAAAGAAGATTTGTCGAAGAAGACCGGACGCGAAGTGATCGTTTCGATTCAGGAAATCACCAAACCGGAACTCAATGCACAGCTCCAGGCCGAAAAGATCGCACAGCAACTCGAAAAGCGGATCGCTTTTCGGCGTGCGATGAGAAAGATTCTCGAAGAATCACAGCGTTTTGGCGCACAGGGTGTCAAGGTGATGTGCGCCGGCCGTTTGAATGGTGCTGAGATCGCCCGAACCGAATGGAGTTTGGAAGGCCGTCTGCCGCTTCACACGCTTCGCGCCGACATTGATTACGGATTCGCCGAAGCGTTAACGACGTTCGGAATTATCGGTGTCAAGGTTTGGATCTACCGTGGTGAAATTCTCGATCCGAATGCCTCGATGGCACGCGGAACGACAACCGACCCGATCAATGAACCGAAAGTTCAGGGCGGAGGCAGAGGCGACAGACGTCCGCCGCGCCGCCGCGACAGAGACGATAACAGAAGATAGATACCAGGCTTTGGTTTTTAGCTAAAAACTAAAGACAAAAGACTAAGAACGATTTAGAGGACAACTCATTATGTTAATGCCGAAAAAGGTCAAGCACCGAAGAGTCATGAAAGGACGTATGCGCGGAAAAGCGACACGCGGCGAAAAAATGAATTTTGGTGATTTTGGACTCAAAACTTTAGAAGCCGGGTGGATTACTGACCGCCAGATCGAAGCGGCTCGTATTGCAATGACGCGACACATTAAACGTGGCGGAAAGGTTTGGATCCGAATGTTTCCGGATAAGCCGATCACGAAAAAACCGGCGGAAACCCGGATGGGAAGTGGAAAAGGCGCACCTGATCACTGGGTCGCCGTCGTCAAACCCGGAAGAATTTTGTATGAAATTCAAGGCGTGCCCGAAGATTTGGCACGCGAAGCAATGCGGCTCGCAGCGCAAAAACTTCCAATCAAGACGAAGTTTGTCTGCCGTGCCGATCTGGAAGGAGGACTTGTTTAATGAAACGCAAAGATGAACTTGGACAACTCCGCGAAATGAATGTGGACGAACTGGTCGAACAAGCTGACAGTTTGAAAGAATCTCTGTTTCGTTTGAAGTTTAGAAAAACATTGGGTGTCGGTGAATCGGTCAATGATATTCGCCGCGAGAAGAAAACTTTGGCGCGCGTCTTTACATTGATCAATGAAAAAGAAGCCGACGCGAAAAAGGCTTAAGCGAAATAGGTTGAAAAGATAAAAATGCCAAAAAAGAAGACTGAAGAAGAAGTAGAAGCGACGACCGAAGCGGTCGAAACTGAAGAAACGGCGGCGGCGGATGAAGTTGCGGTTGAAACTCAAGCCGTTGAGGTTGAAGTTGCGACAGAAGACGCGGCCGAAGTAGAAGCGGCGACCTCGAACTGTGGCACGCGCTCCGTCGGCCGCATGATCGGGCCGGCGACGAGGTGCGAGAGGAAGGTGACGAAGAGCGCGTAGTCGAGGA
>JANLTD010000944.1:0-3693 GCA_031362765.1 Acidobacteriota bacterium
CGGCACGATTGTCGGGACGGTTCGTGACGCATCCGGAGCAGTTGTGCCGGGCGCGACCGTGACCATTGTCGACGCGCAAAAAAATAACAATGTTGTCAGAACAATGGTGACTGACAATGACGGATCATTTTCCGCACCGAATTTGAATATCAGCGTTTACACGGTGTCGGTCGAAGCTCCGAATTTTAAGAAGACCGTGCAGACCGATGTGAAACTCGATCTCGGACAACGCCGGACGGTTGATTTTGCACTGACTGCCGGTAAAATCGAAGAAGTTGTGACGGTTGAAGCCGATACGGTTCAGGTTGATTTGAATTCATCAACTAGCGGCACGTTGATCAACGGCGATCAGGTTCGTGAAATTCCGATCAACAATCGTAATTTCGTGCAGCTCGTCACACTCGCGCCGGGTGTTTCAAACGACCTGGCTGACCAGGTTTATGTCGGAACGACAAATCCTGACGGTCAGGCAAATACGGTGAACATTGCGGTCAACGGTTCGCGAAGTAGTCAAAATACCTTTACGGTTGATGGCTCAGACATCACCGACCGCGGTTCTAATATTACGATCCAGGCCTATCCGAGCGTTGATTCGATCGGCGAATTTCGTGTTTTGCGTTCGCTCTATCCGGCCGAAGCCGGACGCAGCGGCGGCGGACAGGTCAACGTCGTGACACGATCGGGCGGCAAAAAATTCAGCGGCAGCGCATTTGAATTTATCCGCAACGAGGCTTTTAACGCAAACAGCTTTTTGAATAATGCGGTCACGACGCCGCAATTCGGCAGAGACACAAATGGCAAAGCAAAACGTCCGCCGTTTCGATACAACAACTACGGCTTTACTTTTGGCGGTCCGGTTTATTTCTTAAGATTCGGCGAAGCCAAACCGGAAGATAGCTGGGTCAAACGATATGACCGGACATTTTTCTTCTTTTCAGAAGAAAAACGTAAAGACCGCCGGTTTTCAGCCGCCGGCGTGGTCAGTGTGCCGGATGAAAATCTCAGACGCGGCATTTTCCCGATCCCTGTTTGTATCAATGCCATTCCGACGAGCGGAACACCGACTTGTACGACGGTGCTTCCCGCGAATACGCCGCTTTCGGCGAATTTGTTTAATCCGGCGGCGCTCGCATACTTAAACGGAATTTACAATAAATTGCCGCTTCCGAATGCGCAAACTGTTAACAATCCGTTCGGATTATCGGTTTCGCTTCCGGGCATCGCTGATTTCCGTCAGGAAATATTAAAAATAGATCATAGTTTTAACGATAAATGGTCAATGTTTTATCGTTTTGGAAATGATAAGATTCCGACGATCGATGCCAACGCGCTTTTCTCAAGCGGTTCAGGATTGCCGGGAGTTTCGACGACCAGCACCAATTCGCCGGGGAAAACTCACACAATCCAAACGACATACGTAGTTAGCCCACGGGTTATTCTCGAAGGCCGTTACAATTATTCCTACGGCTCAATTTTAAGTTCAAACATCGGAACGCTCGCTCTGGCAAATACGACGATTCCGGTTAGTCTGCCTTTTCTCAATACAAAGGATCGCGTCCCGACTTTGACTGGTAACGGTTTTACGGGCTTAACAAGTTTCGGTCCCTACGACAATTTTTCGAATAAGAACAATTACAGCGCAAGTTTGACGTATCTTTTCGGCAGTCACACAACCAAATTCGGTTTTACTTATTCGCTTTACCGCAAAAATGAAAATGCATTGGCATCAGGCAGCTTGGCTCCCAATGAAGGCAGCTACAGTGCATTTAATGCGACACTGGCACCGGGACAACCGATTTTTCCGGGACCCTACACTTTGCCGAACGGAACTGTTTTACCAGGTGCTCTGACCACAACCGTTGCGGGCAATTTACAGCGTTGGGCAAACTTCCTTGTCGGTAATGTTTCGACCTTTACCCAAGCCCATTTTGATTACACGGCGGATATGCGGCAGAAAGCATTTGAAGCCTTTGGGCAGGACGAATGGCGTGTCCGCAATAACTTAACTCTTTATTACGGAATTCGTTACTCATTCTTCGGCTCGCCGTGGGATAAACAGGGCCATCTTTCCAACTTTGATCCGTCACTCTGGTCGGCTGCCCAAGCTCCGCAAGTGACCGGAGCAGGCAACCGGGTCTTAAATGTCGCGGGTGTTCCCAACGGAAACTGGTGTAACGGCATTATCGCTAATTCGCAGAATGTGATCACCGGTCCGGCGGCATTTAACTGCACACCGACGGCATCACCTTATGGTAAATTCGTTGTTGATGCTTCGAAATTAAATTTTGCACCGCGCGTCGGTATGGCGTGGGATCCGTTCGGAAAGGGGACAACTTCGATCCGTGTCGGTTATGGATGGTATCACGAACAAACGTTGGTCGGTCCATATCTGCAGAATATTGGTACCAATGGTCCGTATCAGGAAACCTTGTCAGCGACAAATACATCGCTTAACAATCCGGCCGGAGCAGTTGTTTCGGCGGCAACCGTGTCGTCGCTTCGTGCACTGCAAACGGATTGGAACACGCCTTATTCACAGCACTGGTCGCTTGACGTTCAGCGTCAGGTGTTCAAAGGTCTGGTCGTGACCGCCGGTTACTACGGTTCAAAAGGAACCCATCTGATCGGTTTGACCGAACTAAATGATCTTGCTCCGGGAACGGCATTAAATTCAAGATGTGCGGTCGGTGCTGCATATTATGGGCAAACGCCCGCTCCGACACTGGTCACCTGTCAGCCGGCAGGTTATGCTTTCCGCAATGTTTCGACCGCGCCGGGCAATCCGAATACTGGAAGCACGGACATTCTGATCCTTGACCAGCTTCGTCCGTATAAAGGATTTCGCTCGATCGCGATCGTTCAGCCGCGGTATAATTCAAACTATCACAGCTTACAGCTTTCGGCGCAGTATCGTTTTTCAGGCGCTTCGCAGATCAATGCTGCTTACACCTGGTCGAAAAACCTGACAGACAATCCGTCGGATCGTTCAAATTCGCCGCAGAATACATACGATATTCGCTCGGAATATCAACGGGCGACGCTTGACCGCCGGCACGTTTTAAGCGTCAACTACGTATATGAATTGCCGTTCTTTGATAAACAAGAAGGCTTCATCGGCAAGATTTTGGGCGGCTGGCAGGCTTCGGGAATCGTCACCTACACGACCGGTTTAGGATTTACGGCGGTTACGTCTAATCTCGATTTTGCAGGTCTCGGACTGATCAACGCCAATCCGGCGGCCAGACCGAATTTGCTTTGCAATCCGAATGTCAACGCGCCGAACACGCGGGATCAGTGGTTTAATACGGCGTGTTTCCAAAGAAACCCGCTTCCAACCGATAACACCGCTTTGCTTGGTTATGCGAACACGCCGGGATCTGCCGGACGCGGAATCATTTTCGGTCCGTCAACTTTCCGGATTGACTATACGATGGCGAAAAATATTAAATTCAATGTCGGAGACAGCACGATTAGAGTTCAGCTTCGTGCGGAAATCTTCAACATTCTTAACCGCACCAATTTCAGAGGCTTTGTTGGTAATCCCAACAGTCTTAATGTTACCAGTTCTAATTTTGGTGTAATCGGAACAGTTCGCGACCCGCGTACCATGCAGTTTGGTGCCAAGGTCAGCTTCTAGTTTTTTGTAAATATACATAAACCTTTGCTCACGCTTGTTTTTAACGAGCGTGAGCA
>JANLTD010000749.1:0-3711 GCA_031362765.1 Acidobacteriota bacterium
TGTATTTGAGTTGATTGAATGTCCCGATGGCTTCGTAACCGCTGATCGCGGTAAAAGATCTGATCAATGATTCAATCTTGTTTCGTTCGCGGGTCGTATTTTCAACCGCTGTGCGAATCGCTCGTCTGGCCTCGTCCTTCAATTGCAACGCGAGAGGCGTCAACGGCGTTTGACAGATCACCGCGCTGCGGCGAAGATTAAAAAGTTCGTCACGGTATTTGGCCAACAACCAAAGATAGTTTCGGCATCGCTCGACGATATTAAAGCTCTCGGCCCGATTAACAGCGTCTCCCGCCTTTAGCAGCTCTTCATTGAGCGGCAGATCCTCAATCATCGCGGGTATTCTCCTCAAAAAACCAGGTTACGCGACCAATGAATCAGCCAAATTTCAGTGATGGCCGTTTCAGCTTGCGCAAATTATTCCGAAGTAGTTGAAAAACTGCGCACGGCGTCAGCCTCATTCTCAAACACATCAAAAACAGTCAGAAGTTTGGTGATGACCATCAGTTCGTTGACGCGTTCGGTCAAATTAAGCAACTTTAATTCGCCGCCGTTTTTTTGCAGGGTCGTGTAACCGGCGACCAATTCGCCTAGTCCGCTTGAATCTATATAGGTTACGTTCGCGAGATTGAGCAAAACTTTCCGCTCACCTTTTTCGACCAAAAGGCGCAGAATATTGTGCAATTCGATATTGCCTTCGCCGAGCCGTATGTTGCCCGACAAATCCAGCACAGTTACCGGACCGTTGCGGCGTTCCGTGATAGCCAAGTTGTTCATTGATTGTCTTACCTTGAAAATTGAGCTGTAAATTTCAGGTGGTTCGGCGAATTCCGAAGAATCTGAGAAGAGAGTTAGCAAAGCTCTTTACCACTTAACAATGGACTCTTATGGATCAGATGTCAAAATTCACGCAATAGAAACTGTTTGAAAACTTGAGATCCGGTAAAAACTCAATACTCTGGAAAATCAGTTTTAAATATCAACGCAGAGGGCGCAGAGTTTTACTAATACTTTATTTTACAGAATGATTGCTAAATATCTCCTCTGCGTTCTTTGCGCTCTCTGCGTTAAAAAATATCAGAAAATTTAATTTACAGAGTATTAAACCTCGTTCAGAAAACTCTCTCCGTCCTTCAATCTTAATCCAAAATTTTCGGCAATCGTTTGCCCGATGTCCGACAAAGATTGACGCGTTCCTAAATTGACACTGGCCCGTGCGGATTTGCCGTAAACCAAGAGCGGCACGTATTCGCGGGTGTGGTCTGAACCTTCTTTGGTCGGATCGTTGCCGTGATCGGCGGTCAGGATCAACAGATCGTCGTCACGCATCGCATTAAAGATTTCGGGTAATCTTTCGTCAAAAACTTCCAACGCTTTGGCGTAGCCTTCAACATCGCGGCGATGTCCGTAAAGCATATCGAAATCAACTAAGTTCGAGAAGATCAGGCCTTTCGTGTCGTCCGCTAAGGCTTTGATAGTGACATTTGTAACCTGTTCGTTGTTTTTCGCGGTCAGATCTTCCGTCACGCCCATCGAATCGTAGATCGAAGCGATCTTGCCGATGCAGACAACATCCAGACCGTTATCTTTCAATAGCGGCAAGAGATTATCAGTTGGCGGCGGCACGGCGTAATCGTGGCGGTTTTCGGTGCGTTTAAAGGTTTCGGCAGTTTCACCGAGAAAAGGTCGCGCAATCACGCGTCCGACTTTATCTGCGCCGTCGAGAATTTCACGCGCAATGTGACAGATCTCGTAAAGCCTTTCGATCGGAATGATCTCTTCGTGGGCGGCGATCTGAAACACCGAATCAGCCGAAGTATAAACGATCGGCTTGCCGGTTTTAATATGTTCTTCGCCAAACTCTTTGATGATTTCCGTCCCCGAAGCCGGAATATTTGCCAGAACGCCGGGAACTCGCGCTTTTTCGACAAATTCATTGATAATGCGCGGCGGAAAACCTTCGGGAAATGTCGGAAACGCCTTTTTCAAAATAATGCCCGCCATTTCCCAATGACCGGTCGTCGTGTCTTTTCCGTTTGACTTGAGCGTGCATTTGCCGTAACTGCCGATTGGATCTTCGACGGCTTGAAGATATGCCAGCGTTCGGATATTTCCCAAACCGAGTTGCCGCAGATTCGGCAGATTGACCTTGCGCGATTCGAGAATATGTCCGAGCGTATCCGCGCCGGCATCGCCCCAATTCGCCGCATCGGGCATTTCGCCGATCCCCGCACTATCCAAAACCATTAAGACTATTCGATTAAATTTCGGGTTCATAAATTAATTCTAAGTGAAAAGCGAAAAGGGGAAAAGGCGAAAAGGCGAAAAGCGAAAAGTTTGCGCGTATCGGTCAACAAACTTTTCCCCTTTTCCCTTTTTCCCCTTTTCGCCTTTTTCCCTTTTTCCCTTTTTCACCTTTTCACTTTATTTCGTCGGCGCAGTATAGCCTTCGCGGGCGCGGATCTCGCTGCCGGCGGGCGTGCCTTTGAGTTCGATCCTTATTTTGCGGTAGCTGCCGTCGCGCTTTTCGTTTGACGAATAATACCCAAGCGAATATTTTGTGCCGATCTCGTCGGCAACCGACTTAAAGGCGCTGCGTGCTTCGCTCAGATCTTCGACGGGGAAAACTCTGCCGCCCGAGCTTTGCGCCAGATCCTTCATCTGCCGATCGGCTAATTCATACAAACCTTTGCTGATGCCAAGCCGTTCAAAATCGCCGATCTCACAAAACTTAAAAGTTTTTTCAACTTTTGATTTCGGATAATATACGCGGTAATAACGGCGGATCTGCGCGGCCGAAAAATGAGTCGCGCTCGCGCAATCGCCCAACAGATTGTCTTCAAAAGACTCACGCGTGTTGATCTGTATGAAATAGCAAGTGATTCCCGTCTTTTCGATTACTTCTTTGGCCTCGTCAAACTCTGCCGCGCTCACCGAATCAACGCCGTCAGTTAAAGCGACAAGCGCGCGCCGACCGCGAAAATCGGCAGTCGCGGGTTTATTAAAAACCTTTTCGGCGACCTGTAAAAGACTGTCGTAATACGGCGTTCCATTGCTCATTTTGACGGCTTCGAGAGCTGCTTTCAGTTTGTTGCGGTCATCGGTCAAATCATTCAAAACTTCGGCGACGGCAAAGGATTGCGTAGTGGTTCGCTCGGTTTTATATGAAATAATGGAAACACGGTCGCCCGGTCGAAGCGACGCGATAAAATTAGCGGCGGCGCGTTGGATCAAAGCCAGATCCGAACGCGTCGAACCCGAAGTATCAAGCAGAAGCGCGACCTCAAACGGCGCGTTGGTCGCGGCAAATTCGGTAATATCCTGTTTTTTGCCGTCTTCATAAATAAAAAAATTACTTTGTTTTAGATTGAGGATCGGCTTGCCGCCCTTGTCCGTCACGACGACCGGAACGTCAACGAGTTGTGTCTCAACCCGAATCACTTCGTCATCCTTTTCGGTTTGTGCCGAAAGATCGAAGACTAAAGCCGAAATATAAATGAGCAGTAAAACAAATCGCGCCGCTTTCATCACTAAATATTTACTCCGTTTTTTCTGATTTTAACAGAAAAATAATTTATTACATTAATTTTCTATAAACTTCCACGCATTCACCTGCTGAATTCCAAACTTTTTATGTTATTCTTACTCAAAATTGTAGATTTGGAAACATTGCCCCTTTCACCAACGTTTTTGTGTTCAAATACAGAAGCA
>JANLTD010000972.1:0-4601 GCA_031362765.1 Acidobacteriota bacterium
TTCATTTTTCTTGCGAATTCTAGCAGAAAAACAACCCTGTGTAAATTTTTTTTTGCGGAATCCGTCGCGCTTGGTGCGAAAGTTCAAATTGAACATCTCATAAAATAGAGGCTTTCAACCATTTTCGTAGAACCGTCAGCGATTTAATAGGAGAGATTATGAAAAGATATATCTGGTGCGCTCTGCTTATTTGCCTAATGCCTGCGGTTTTCGCCGCCCAAAAGATCGCCAAGCTCCCCACCAATATCGGAGATGGGTTTGTTCTGCAGTTCAGTCCGCCATATGACAGGATCATCATTGATACGGACGAAAAAGGTTTACCGAACCGTCTGGCAAGTGAAATTTTAATCACTCCGCAAACAAAACTTCTCAATCATAAAGGCAAAGCAACCGAACCGGGCGCGATTCGTCCCGGAATGACGGTTGAGATCAAGCTTGACGGTAGCCTGACCGCATCGCAAGTAAAAATGCGATCAAATCCCGATAATTGGGAAATGGAAGTTGATGGATATTTGGACAAAACCGACGGGGAACAAGGTTTTATTGACGGGCAGGCGGTCGCTTTCGGCTCGGGTGTTTCGCTCCTCGGCACCAAGGATTGGAAAGGCAAAAGTTTTTCGTCATTCGCCGAAATTCCGCTTGGTTCTTTGCTTGACTTAAAAGGTGTGCGGCAATCAACCGGTATAATCCTGATCAAACAAGGCGAGGTCAAACCGAATAATGTTACGCCGCTTGAAACGTCGCTCGTCAAAACAGTTCAGGAAGGTTTGGTTCTGCCATCAAACGGGCAACCGGGCGCCGGTGTCAAAATCGGCGAAAACATTTACAAGTTGAGTCAAAGTCTGGAGCTAAACGGATATGTCAATAAGATCGGCAACCGTGTTGCGCCGCGCTATATGAGAAATCTCTCAGCCGAAGACCCGAATAAGATATTGTTTCGCTTTTATGTGATCGAGGACGAAACGGCCAACGCTTTTGCGCTTCCCGACGGTTCGGTTTTTGTCCATACGGGACTTCTTGCACGGCTGGAAAACGAAGCACAGCTGGCCATCGTGATCGGACATGAAATCGCTCACGTGACCAACGAACATTCGCGCCGGACGATTGAAACCGCCCAAAAACAAGCGCTTTGGCTTAGTTTAGCCGGCGCGGCCGGCGGTCAGCTCGGGATGCTCATCGCGCAAATTGGTTACGGTTTGCTGCAGAATAAATTTTCCCGTGAGCTCGAAGATCAGGCCGATCGTGTCGGACTTTATTACGCCTGGGAAGCCGGTTACGATGTCCGTGAAGCTCCGCGCCTGTGGCGCAAAATGATGGGCGACTTCAGCGAAAGCAAAGTCGGTCTGCTTTTGTATTCCGATCATCCTTCGATGCTTTCGCGCTATCGCAACACGAATCGGATGATGATCTTCAATTATGGCGCCAGCGATTTCAGCGAAGCCGAAGTCGCTGCCGAACGATATATGAATGTCGTCGGCGTATTTTTCGGTTGGAATGAATCCAAACCGACGCTCAAACGCCGGGAACCTGACACCAACTCGGATACGATTAATTCAAACACGTCTTTGCCGCCGAAAAGCCAAACTCCGCCAAAAACAAAAATCCCGACCCAAAAGCCGGTTGTAAAAAAACCGGTAATAAAAAAACCAACTGTTAAGAGTCCGGCAATAACTCCGCCACAAGTAACAACCAAACCAAAAACGACTACCCCGACCAAACCAAAAACAAAGGTCACTAATAAACCCAAAACCGCCGTCACAGCTCGCGGAATCCGCACGATTAATTTTCGCAACTTTAGCTATCCCGTCAGCCAAATGTGTAAGGACGAGGTAAAAGGCGGTTTTGCCAAGGTCGTGAACGGCAAAATTGTTGTCGTGCGGGACAAAGATTACGGTCCACAAGGGTTTGAGGTTGCGAAAATCATTTACGGCGATTTGACCGGCGACGGACAAGAAGAAGCAGTCATTTCAACGGTCTGCGGCAATCTTGAACCGCCCGGAATCAGCCAATCGGGGTTTGGCAATACCTATGTTTACACAATGGAAAACAACCGCCTCAAACTATTGTCGCTCTTTGACGAAAACGCTTTTGAGCCGGCTTATAAAAGTTTTTTCAATGAAGACACATTTTTATTTGGCGGCGGCGCGGAAAAAATTCTCGGTAGCCGTCTCTATTATGGAGCAATGGTCATGGAAGGGATGTGTTGCCCGAAATGGAATGTCGAAATGATTCTGCGATGGAACGGTTATCAATTCGTTTTGGACGGCAAACCGCAAAGAACATCCTGGAAGTAATTATTTAAAACATCGATTTCTAATTTCTGCAGACTTAAGGAAAAACATCGTGACTCGTTCTAAAACCTTAACAATTTTGCTATTTATTTTTCTGAATTTTTGCTGTTTATTATTTGTCAAAGCGCAATGCGTAAATCAAACGAAAAAAGTCAGCGCATTAATTTCGGTTGGAAATGATAGCGGACAAAAAACGCCGTTAATTTTGATTCACGGTATTCACGAAACGGCAACAAACGAAGATCAAACCAAAATAAATCAAAGTTGGGACATATTTATTTCAAAGTTTACGGCTGACAGAGACTTAACCGCTAAGTACGCTCTTTATCTCTTTCAATATCATAGCAATCAAAAACTTGTGCAGGACATTGCTTGCGAACTTGGTTTTTTTATTGACGAAAAAATTCCGGACAGACCGCACGTAATTCTGGCGCATAGCATGGGCGGTTTGGTCGCCAAAGCCTATATGGTTTATTACCGCCACAAAACCGGGAAATGGGTGGGAGCATTGGGAGGCGACAGTGTTCTCGGGGCAATTACGCTTGCCACCCCGCATCACGGAACACATGGCGCAAATGATACGGATGCGCTTAAACAATATATGGGTTTGGGCTGGAAATCCGTAATTGGCGGTTTGAATTTTGCGTATTGGTCAAGCCGAACCGAGTTTTTTTCACCACAATCCATAGCTTCGGGAAATCCGAATCGCGGCGATTTGCGATGGGACAATTATGATAAAGCGATTTCGGCAAATTCTTTGACAAATAACGATGTCAATGTTTGGCTCCCAAACGCAAATAATAAATTTGAACAGTTTTCCGCTAAAGTGATTTTATACGCCGGCGAAATGCGCTTTGAAAATCAGGCAAAATCGCCGCAGTCAGCGGTGGCAATTGCTACCGGAAATCCGCTTTACAACAACCATCAAAGATTGAGTTTCGCCAACGATGTATTAATCAATGGATATTCAAATAAATTCGGCTCGACAGACGGACTTGTTCCGTATAAAAGTGCTTTGTTATGCGATGTTCCGCCGTATCTCATTTCATCCACAACGCCGAATTTTATTTGTGTTTCAAAGTATAAAATTCGGCGGTTCGAGGTCGGAAATGTTGATGCTCTTGCGTCAGAATTTCCCGATTCTAAGACTTTAAGCATTAAAAGAAAACCAAACGGTTACGACCATGAACAGATGTATCAGAATATAGACGTTCTGCGCTACGTAGTTGCCGACCTCAAAGGTTTTATTAAAAATCCAAAACAAGAAACTCCTTTGCCTGCTGTTCCCCAAATCCCGACGCTTTTTCTATTTGATGTTTCGGGCAGTATGTCGGAGAACAACAAAATCGAACAGGCGCGTGTCGCCGGTTTGCGGGCTTTGGGCGAATTGAAGGAAAATCGGCGGCTCGGGCTCGATAATTCGCCGGTTTCGATTTGGGCATTCAGCGGAGATTGTCAGCCGCAAACGGCGCGTCAGATCTTACCTTTTACGCCGGATTTGGGCCGGGCCGAAACGGCGATGCGCGTCCAGATCCCAAATCCCGACGGCGGCACGCCGCTGCCGCAGGCGATTGATCGGTCGGTCGCACAGATGCTAAGTTACCTGACCGCAAACCCGAATATCAGTATAGGCAGGATCATAGTTTTGAGCGACGGCCAAAGCACTTGCGGCGAGATCCGGCCGGCCGGAATTTATAGCCAGGCCAAGCTCATTACCTTTAACAAAAAGGTTAATTTTTTAACCATCGGCTATGATATTCAAGCCGGTTCGCAAGCCGAACGCGATTTGCAATATCTGGCTTCGGCTTCGGGCGGCAGATATTTTCCCGCCAACAACGGGCAACAGCTTTCCCGCGCTTTCGAGAAATCAATTCGTATTTATTTACCGAAAAACGGTAACTCGTCAAATGCCGATTTCGAACGCGGCGTGCAAGCAATATTGAATCGCGATTTCGTTTCGGCTTTGCAGATCTGGACGATCTACGTGCAGGAAAACCCGAATGACGCGCTTGGTTTTTACAATCTCGCGCTGGCTTGCGAAGCCTTAGAGCTTTCCAAACGCGCGGCAGAAAATTATCGTGCCTATCTATCGCTAACAACTTCGGCAGTTGATGCCGCCGAAGTTGCCCTCCGCATAAAAAAAGCCGAAGACGATTACCGTGACAAACTATATTATTATGCAAACCTTTTGCGAAGTGATCTGGCCTATCTAAAAGCATATTATCAACGACTGTTCGGCGTGAAAAACGCCGAACTCGCCGCCGAATTTGCCGGATTTGTGGATGAAAAACGCGGTTTTTACGCGACTTT
>JANLTD010000983.1:0-1571 GCA_031362765.1 Acidobacteriota bacterium
GGCATCGAAGAGATTCTCGAACAAATCGTTGCCAAGATACCTGCGCCGAAGGGCGATCCGAATGCGCCGCTGAAAGCCTTGATCTTCGACAGTTGGTATGACAGTTATCGAGGCGTGATCGTTCTTTTCCGCGTCATCGAAGGCACGATCAAAAAAGGTACGAAGATTCGTTTCTTCAATACCGGTCGCGATTATCTGGTCGAAACGCTTGGCGTAAATCGTCCGCGTCCGACACCGATCAACACTTTGAGCGTCGGCGAGGTCGGATTCCTGACCGCTTCGATCAAAACCGTCGCCGACGTGCAGATTGGCGACACGATCACCGAAGCCGCGAATCCGACAACTGAACCTTTTCCCGGTTTTCAGGAAATCAAACCGATGGTTTTTGCCGGACTTTATCCGATTGATTCGGCGCAATACGAAGATTTGCGCGACGCGATGGACAAACTTCGGCTCAATGATGCTTCGTTTTTCTACGAACCCGAATCTTCGACCGCGCTTGGTTTCGGTTTCCGCTGCGGATTTCTGGGATTGTTGCATATGGAGATCATTCAGGAACGGCTTGAGCGCGAATTTAATCTCGAACTGATCACGACCGCGCCGGGTGTGCGTTACCGCGTGACGACGACCAACGGCGAAGTAATGGAAGTAGATTCGCCATCGAAAATGCCCGACACCGGCAGAATTGAGAAGATCGAAGAACCGTATATCGAAGCGACGATTCTGACCAACGATACTTTTCTTGGCGGGATCCTGCCGCTTTTGGACGAAAAACGCGGCGTCCAGAAAAAGTTTGAATACGTCACGGAAAACCGCGTAATACTCGTTTATGACCTGCCGCTCAACGAAATCGTTTTGGATTTCTACGATCGGTTAAAGTCTGTTTCCAAAGGCTACGCCTCGCTCGATTATCATTTTTCGGACTATCGGGAAAGTAATCTTGTCAAGCTCGACGTGCTTGTTTCGGGCGAACCGGTTGATGCGCTCTCACTCGTTCTGCACCGCAAAACCGCCGAAGCGAAAGGAAAACTCGTCGTTTCGAAAATGAAGGAACTGATCCCGCGCCAGATGTTCGAAGTCCCGATCCAGGCCGCCATCGGCAGCAAGATCATCGCGCGGGAAACCGTCAAAGCGATGGGCAAAAACGTCACCGCAAAATGCTACGGCGGCGATATTAGCCGTAAACGGAAACTCCTTGAGAAACAAAAAGAAGGCAAGAAACGAATGAAAAAAGTCGGCCGCGTCGAAATCCCGCAAGAAGCGTTTTTGGCAGTTTTGAAGGTTAATGAAAGTTAGGGTAAAATTTTTTAGGAAGAGGTAAAAATTATGGAAGTTACGATAAATTTACCCGAAGATGTCGCCGCAGTTTTTCTCAAAAACGGTGAAAACATTGAGCGCGAAGTGTTGGAGGCAATTGCCCTTGAAGGTTATCGTGAGGGAAAACTCTCGCAGGCACAGGTCAGAAGAATGCTCGGTTTTGCGACCGATATGCAGGTTGACGACTTTCTGAAAAAACATAAAATCTTTCTGGAATACAATTTAGAAGATGTCCGGCGCGAAACGGATTTTAG
>JANLTD010001013.1:0-3506 GCA_031362765.1 Acidobacteriota bacterium
GAAAGTTTTTCGGTTTTCTTTCCCGAACGAGATGTGATCGGCACGATCATAGCGCAGACTTTGCGAAAAGACACGATCACAAAACCGGTTGACGCTCTGCTCGAAATTTACCGAAAGATGCGCCCGGGCGATCCGCCGACCGTTCCGACTGCTTACCGGTTGCTCGAAGGTATGTTCTTTGATGCGCGCCGTTTTGATCTGTCGCGTGTCGGACGCCTTAAATTCAATATCAAAATGGGCCGACCCGAACGCGACAGCATCAACGACTCGCTTTTGAAAGCCGGTGATTTTATCGAAGTCGTTAAATATCTGCTGAAAATGAAGCGCGATTTTGAACATTATACACAAGACGATATTGACCATTTGGGAAATCGCCGGGTTCGCGCTGTTGGTGAACTCCTGGAAAATCAATTCCGCATCGGTCTCGAAAGAATGGAGCGCGCGATCAAGGAAAAAATGTCCATTCAGCAGGATATGTTCACGACGATGCCGCGCGATCTGGTCAACGCGAAACCGGTGACGGCAGCCGTCAGAGAATTTTTCGGTTCGTCGCAGCTTTCGCAGTTTATGGATCAGACGAATCCTTTGTCGGAAATTACGCACAAACGCCGCCTTTCAGCACTCGGGCCAGGCGGTTTGTCGCGTGAACGCGCCGGTTTTGAAGTCCGCGACGTTCACCCGACGCACTATGGTCGAATCTGTCCGATCGAAACGCCTGAGGGTCCGAACATCGGATTGATCTCGTCGCTTTCGTGCTTTGCGCGGATCAATGAATTCGGATTTATCGAATCGCCGTATCGGAAGGTTGAAGATGGGCGCGTGATCGAATATGTTGTGATCCACAATGGCGGCGATACGCCGTTCAAGCCGAAGCAACACGTTCCGCTCGAAGATGTCGAAGCGGCAAATGTAAAACTCAAAGCCGACCAAAAGCAAGCCGAATTTGAGCCGTTTCCGTTTTATCTGACCGCTTGGGAAGAAGATAAATACATCATCGGACAAGCCAATATCGAGCTTGATGAAAACGGTTATTTTGTCAACGAACGCAATGCAGCGCGTCAAAAAGGCGAATTTATTACGGCTGACCGTGCGGAAACGCAATATATGGACGTTTCACCGAAACAACTCGTTTCGGTCGCGGCGAGCCTGATTCCGTTCCTTGAAAACGACGACGCCAACCGGGCGCTGATGGGATCGAATATGCAGCGCCAGTCGGTTCCGCTGCTGCGCGCCGAAGCTCCGTATGTCGGAACCGGTATGGAGCAGGTTGCGGCACGCGATTCGGGTGCGGTCGTCATTGCAAAGCGCGACGGCATCGTTGATTACGTTGATTCGGAACGCATCATCGTGAAAGCCGATCACCGTGTTGACGGCACGATCTCGCGCGAAGTGACGGCGGATATTTATTCGCTCGTTAAATTCAAACGCTCGAATCAAAACACCTGTATCAATCAGCGTCCGATCGTTCAGGTCGGCGAACGAGTTATAAAGGGAAGCGTTATTGCTGACGGCCCGTGCACCGACCGGGGCGAACTCGCACTCGGAAAAAATGTCCTGGTGGCGTTTATGTCGTGGCGCGGTTACAACTTCGAGGACGCGATCCTGGTTTCCGAAAGATTGGTAAAAGAAGATTATTACACTTCGATTCACATTGAAGAACTCGAGATCGAAGCGCGTGATACAAAACTCGGACCCGAAGAAATTACCCGTGATATTCCGAACATCGGCGAAAATATGCTGCGTGATCTGGACGAATCGGGCATCATCCGGATCGGTGCGCAGGTTAAACCCGGCTCGATCCTCGTCGGAAAAGTGACGCCGAAGGGCGAAACTCAACTGACGGCGGAAGAAAAACTGCTTCGCGCAATTTTTGGAGAGAAAGCCGGCGATGTCAAAGACGCCAGCTTGACCTGCCCGCCGGGAATTGACGGAACGGTGGTTGACGTTCAGGTTTTCACGCGGAAAGGTCAGGAAAAAGATTATCGTTCGCTCGACATCGAGGCGCTCGAAGAAGAATCCCTGCGCCGCGATCTTGAGGACGAGATCCGTATTCTGAGCGAACAGCGCGACCAGCGTATTCTGGAACTCTTCGAAGGCCGGACATTGACCAAAGATCTGTCGGACGGCGACGGAGTTCGGCTCAAAAAAGGTGAAACTCTGTCGAAAGAAATGCTGCAAGGCATCGAGCTTAAGTATCTAAAGAAAGCCGATGTTTCCGCCGGAACGATTGACATCATCGGTGAGATCAAGGAATACGAACAGCGCACGACGCGCCAGATCAATATTTTGAGCGACATCTACGAGGAAAAGATCACCAAGCTCAAACAAGGTGACGAACTTCCGCCGGGAGTTATCAAAATGGTCAAGGTTTTCGTCGCGATGAAACGCAAACTTTCAGTCGGCGACAAAATGGCCGGTCGGCACGGTAACAAAGGCGTCATCGCCCGTATTTTGCCGGAAGAAGATATGCCGTATCTGCCGGACGGAACGCCGGTTGACATCGTGCTTAATCCGCTCGGTGTTCCGTCGCGTATGAACGTCGGGCAAATTCTGGAAACGCATCTTGGTTGGGCGGCGCGAATCCTCGGATTACATTTTGCGACACCTGTTTTTGACGGGGCGAGCGAAGATGAAATCAAAAGATACATCGGCAAAGCCAACGAGAAATTTGACGAACTCGGTATTCCGCCGTCAGTCGGTCCGTCAGGAAAAACCCGTCTGTATGACGGTTTGACGGGCGAACAGTTCGAGCAGAAAGTAACCGTCGGTTACATTTATATGCTCAAATTGTCACACCTTGTGGACGATAAGATTCACGCCCGCTCGATCGGACCATACAGCCTGATTACGCAGCAGCCGCTCGGCGGAAAAGCGCAATTCGGCGGACAACGGTTCGGTGAGATGGAAGTTTGGGCACTCGAAGCCTACGGCGCGGCGCACATTCTGCAAGAGCTTTTAACTTGCAAATCAGACGACGTTGCCGGACGTTCGAAGATCTATGAAACCATCGTCAAAGGCGATTCCGATTTTCATCCGGGCATTCCCGAATCGTTTAATGTTCTCGTGCGCGAACTTCAGTCGCTCTGTTTGGATGTCGAGCTCATCACGGAAGATGAGATTGACCCCGAAGCAATTGCGGCCGGCGTTGGCGAAGTTGTAGGTGCTGACTAAACGAGTCAAGAGTCAAGAGTCTAGAGTCAAGAGAAAAATCTTTTGACTCTTGACTCCCGACTCCCGACTCTCGACTAATGGAGATATATGTTTCGATTACAACAAGATAATAAAACACAGTTAACCCCGAATTTCGAGGCGATCCGCATCAGCCTTGCCTCGCCCGAAAAGATCCGTTCGTGGTCGCACGGCGAAGTCACCAAGCCGGAAACAATCAATTACCGCACATTCAAACCGGAGCGCGACGGATTGTTCTGCGCCCGTATTTTTGGTCCGGTCTCGGATTGGGAATGTCTGTGCGGAAAGTATAAAAGAATGAAGCACCGCGGCGTGAT
>JANLTD010001022.1:0-1650 GCA_031362765.1 Acidobacteriota bacterium
TGTCGGATTTCATCGCTACACATTCCCGCAATCGGATCAGGCGAATATTGTTTTAGACTTAAAGTGGCGCGATACGGTTTTGGACTCGGGATTTGAGATTGTCGGGAAAACCAGAGTCGAAGGTTTTCGCCGTTCGTCGTCCTGGGCAAAGAATCAAGTTATTTATTTTGTCGCGGAATTTTCAAAACCTTTTGAAGATTCCGACGGCGAATCACAAAATAAGAAATCCGGCGACAAAATCAACGAAGAAAATATTCCGTCAAAAACAATCGCGATAAAAGAATCTTTCCGTTTCAAAACCAAAGCCGGTGAGCAAATTCTCGTCAAAGTCGGAATCTCGCCTGTCAGTATCGAAGGTGCTCGAAAGAATTTGCAGGCTGAAATTCCCGGCTGGAATTTCGATAAAGTTCGACAAGACGCCCACACCGCGTGGAATAAAGAATTAGCCCAAATCGAGGTTTCGGGCGGCAGCGACGAACAACTTACAACCTTTTATACCGCGCTTTATCACACCAAGATTCAACCGAATATTTTCGAGGACGTTGACGGAAATTATCGCGGCCTGGACGGCAAAACGCACAACATCGCTGAAAATTCGAATCCGAAATCCAAAATCCAAAATCCAAAATCCGACAACTACACCGTTTTCTCGCTCTGGGACACATTTCGCGCTGCGCATCCGCTTTACACGATCATTGACCAAAAACGCACCGCCGATTTTATCAATACTTTTATCCGGCATTACGAACAAGGCGGCAGACTTCCCGTCTGGGAATTAGCCGCCAACGAAACCGATACGATGATCGGTTATCACGCCGTTTCAGTGATATCGGACGCAATGGCGAAAGGAATCCGTGGTTTCGATTACGAAAAAGCGTTTGAAGCCGCGAAACATTCGGCGGAGCTCGATCATTTCGGCCTGAAAGCCTACAAACGGCGCGGTTATATTTCGATGGAAGACGAGCAGGAATCGGTTTCCAAGACGCTCGAATATGCGTATAACGATTTTTGTATCGCGGTGATGGCAAAGATCTTATATGACCGGGACAGAGAGAAATGGATAAAAGAAGGACGATTAATTCCGCGAACGGCGGTCGTGCGGGATTCAAAACAAAAACAACCGCGATATATTCCTAATTTCGAGTTTTATGATTACGATTATAAAAATTATCTGAAACGCGCTCAATACTACAAAAATCTTTTCGACAAACAAGCCGGATTTATGCGCCCGAAGCAGAACGGCAACTGGATCTCGCCGTTTTTGCCGAATGAAGTGACGTTTCATTTCACGGAAGGCAACAGTTGGGTTTATTCGTTTTTTGTCCCGCACGATCTTTCCGGTTTGATTGATTTGTATGGCGGACGCGCGAATTTTTCAAAGAAATTGGACGAACTTTTTACCACGGATTCAACACTATTGGGGCGCGATCAGCCCGACATTACCGGACTGATCGGACAGTACGCACACGGCAACGAACCTTCGCACCATATCGCTTATCTCTATAATTACGCCGGCGAACCGTGGAAGACGCAAAAACTCGTTCGCCGGATTTTGGACGAATTTTATAAACCTTTGCCCGACGGTTTGATCGGCAACGAAGATTGCGGACAAATGTCGGCGTGGTATATTTTGAGCGCGCTTGGCTTTTA
>JANLTD010001026.1:0-12232 GCA_031362765.1 Acidobacteriota bacterium
TTTCGGCTTTTTGTTCCGGCAAAACGCCGGCAAATACTTTATCAATGTTTAATAGTTGAGCGACAAATTGAGCAGTTTTCTCATTGTCGCCGGTCATCATCACGACTTCGATGTTTTGCCCGTGAAGCGCGGCAATCGCTACTTTAGCCGATTCTTTGATCGTGTCGGCAATTCCGATAAAACCAATCGATCTGTCATTAACCAAAACCTCGACCACCGTTTGTCCCTGACCTCTTAATTCGTCAATACTCTGCAAATCAGCCTTGGGGCTCTCAACCCGGATAAGTTTTCCGTCAATTTTGCCTGAAATGCCGACGCCCGTAGTTGATTGAAAATCCGCGACCTTTAAAAATTCGATATTTCGTTCCTTCGCGGCGTTGACGATCGCATTGGCAAGCGGATGTTCGCTCGATTTTTCTAAAGAAGCGGCATATTTCAAAATTTCTTCCTCCGAAATTTCAGATTTGAAATTTGAAATAATTGCTTGCAATCGCGGTTTGCCTTCCGTCAGCGTGCCTGTTTTGTCAACCACCACAACATTGACCTTTTCA
Organism: Acidobacteriota bacterium; assembly: GCA_031362765.1. Classification (GTDB taxonomy): domain Bacteria; phylum Acidobacteriota; class Blastocatellia; order Pyrinomonadales; family Pyrinomonadaceae; genus JAFDVJ01. Next base: position 552 of record JANLTD010001026.1, read on the forward strand.
AAGGTTTCCAATGCTTCGGCTTTTTTCACCAGAACACCGCTTCGCGCACCTTTACCGGTGCCGACCATAATTGACATCGGCGTTGCCAGACCAAGCGCGCACGGACAGGCAATTATCAAAACCGAAACCGCGGCGACAATTGCATATGTCAGACTCCCGAAAATGATCCAAACGGCAAAGGCGGCAATTGCCACCAAAATAACGGCGGGAACAAAATATGCCGAAACAACATCTGCCAATCTTTGGATCGGTGCGCGGCTGCGCTGTGCTTCGCCGACCATTTTGACGATCTGTGCGAGAAGCGTTTCGCTGCCGACCTTTTCGGCTTTCATCAGGATCGGGCGATTTCCGTTGATCGTGCCGCCGATGATCTTATCACCGACGCTCTTTTCGACCGGAACAGGTTCGCCCGTGACCATTGATTCATCTATCGACGATGTTCCTTCGAGAACAACGCCGTCAGTCGGGATTTTTTCGTTCGCCTTGACACGTAAAGTCGCATTGATTTGAATATCGGCCAGATCAATTTCAGATTCGCTTCCGTCTTCAAACACGACGATCGCCGTTTTCGGCGCGAGTCCGAGAAGTTCTCTTATTGCCGACGAAGTTTGCGAACGCGCTTTTAGTTCAAGCACTTGTCCAAGCAAAACGAGTGTCGTGATCACGGCCGCCGCTTCAAAATAGGCGGGAACAGTTCCGGTATGCGCGTCGCGCATTGCGCCGGGAAACATTTCGGGAAAGAAAAGTGCCGCTAAACTTAATAAAAAAGCCGCGCCGGTGCCGATCGCAATCAGCGTGAACATATTCGGACTCGCGTTTTTGACCGATTGCACAGCGCGGACGAAGAAGGGAAATCCGCCCCATAGAACAACCGGAGTCGAAAGCACAAATTGAATCCAAAGCGATGTTTTTGGTGCGACAACATTATGAAAATCAGGCAGCATTTCAGCCATTGCCAAAATAAAAACAGGTAAGGTCAAAACCGCGCTGAACAAAAAACGGCGTTTCATATCCAAAAATTCAGGATCGGGTTTGTCTTCGAGCGAAATCACTTTCGGCTCTAATGCCATTCCGCAGATTGGGCAAGTTCCCGGACCGATCTGCACTATTTCAGGGTGCATCGGGCAAGTATATTCCTCGTCCGCGTTTGTCATCGGTTCGGGTTCGGATTCCTTTTGTAAGAATCTTTCGGGATTTTGGCGAAACTTATTTAAGCAGCTGACGGCACAGAAATAATAAGTTGTGCCCTTATGATCGAAATTGGCGGCCGCCGTGTCTGCTTTGACAATCATTTTACAAACCGGATCAATGTGGCTTTCAAAATCGGCGTCCGACGTTTTTTTTCTGCCGAGCTGGACCATTGCAGGTTGGGTTTCGACGGTTTCGATTTGCTTTTTGAATTTTTCAAGACAGCCGACTGAGCAAAAATAAACGCATTTGCCGCCGAAGTCCAGACTTGCGGCGGCCGTTTTCGGCGAAACTGTCATTCCGCAAATCGGATCAATAAATGTTCCTTCTTCATTTGTGGCAATATTTTCGTTCATAACAATTATTTTACATCTTATTCGTTCAACTCGTCCCGGATCAAAAAAACTATCCGCTAATTGCACGAAAATCACTAATCAAACCGCAAATTCGGCGTGTTTTTGTGTCTGCACGGATTACTGAGCGGTCTAAAAATTGCGTAGGTTTCGAAAACCAGGAAAATCTGCCTACGAAAGACACGAAAAAAACGAAAAAAAGCAATTTTGCCAAAACGTTTTTCTTGATTTCGTATCTTTCGTGTCTTTCCTAGGCAAAATTCTCTTAAATTTTAGTAATTTTCAAGTACGCAATAACTGTACCGCTCAGCAATGGTCTGCACCTGTGTGTCGTGAACCGTCTTAAATCAACTTTCAAATTCATTTATTCTGATACTTGTAGAAATTGGAATATGAAATAAATGACAAGCTGTTTGAATAGTCTGTATTGACAGCAAATTAAGAAAACCGCTTAAAAGTAAATATCACGGTAATTGCGGATTGGACATAGTGAACGAACCATTCAATTGACCCCATCAAAGTCTGCGCACGCTTTTGTTGTAATTTACAGTATCTAATCCTTATTTTGGCATTTCCAATGACTTTACATTTTTATTTACATTGACCGAAACCAAAAAACGCAGAAAACCGATCTCGTACTCGTCGCGAAACGCCGATTTTGGCACATAAAAGACGTTTCCCGTCCGATTAAAAACAAAACAATCATCCATTTCTGTAACGCCCTTAATTGATTCCCACGAAGTATGGCTAAAACTTTTACCGTTTTTTGAATCAAAACCATCGGCGCCGTTTGTAAAGGTAAGATGAATGATCTTTTCATCTTCTGATAATGTCGAAAAGTTTTGCCGCGCGGATCTCATAAAATTCTGATAGTTGAAAAGCAACAACAAAAACGGTATCAAAGAAAAAACCAGAAACAGCAAAAAGCCGATAAATTTGTCGCGCAAAAGAAAGAAGATCAGCATCGACAGCAATATCGCGACGCCCCAAAATGAAATAAGATTCGGCAAGGTCGTTTTGAAATACCCGTACCAAATTTTGCGAAATTGAGCATCGTCAACTTTATATTCGATTTCTAAAACTTCCTGATTCATAAAATATAGGTACCTTAAATAAGTAGAGCAATTTTTAAGTTTTCTAGGATTTTTAGTTCACCTTAGCGGGTTTCCGTCTTCGTTCAGAGTCCACGCTTGAGCGTGCAACTGCCAGCGAAGCGCGGCGGTTTTTCAAACTAAAGTTTGGACTCCGAACGAAAACAAAAACACCATATAATTTAAAAACTGCTCTAATAAGCAGGTGAGCAAAACGTATGCTCACCTGCTTGTATCTTATCCCTTAACCGCTGCTCAGGTCGGCGCTGCTCAAAGAGCTTTGACCCGCAAAATGAACAAAAAATGGCAAAATTCAAAAAGAAATTCTGCACAAATTATTTAAATTTGTGCACAATTTAAAACGAAATTGGCACATTTCAAAAAAGTTTCTTCACAATTTTAAAAAAAATATGCACATTTCGAAAAATTTTCTGCACAAATCAAAACGAAATTGGCAGAAAAAAAAACAAAATGTGCACATTTTTTTCCGAAATGCGCACATTTCATAAAAAAATTGGCAGAAAAAATTTTGAAATGTGCAGAATATTTTTACAAAACCGCCGGATTTCACCAGAAAAAGAACAGATTTTATAATTGATTTAACAACAATCTAAAAAGACACGGAAAATTGTTTCCGTGTCTTTGTATTTCAGTCCGACAAACAAAAGGTTTGTCGCATCTGCGCAGCGAAAATCAGCAAACCTTTTGTTTGTTGGACTCTATTCGTCGTCGTCGTGGGCACGGACGCGTCCGGCGGCGACAGCTTCGTCAATCACTTTCTGCGACAGATTGTGCGGCAGCGGGTCGTAATGCGAAAACTGCATATGATAACTGCCGCGGGCCTGCGTCACGGAATTGAGTTTCGATTGATAATCGAGCATTTCCGACAGAGGAACCTGCGCTTTGATGACCTGTTGTTTGCCGCGCATATCCATTCCCGAAACTCGGCCGCGCCGCGAATTCAGGTCGCCCATAATGTCGCCGGAAACTTCCATCGGACAGAAAACTTCAACGTCCATGATCGGTTCAAGCAGCGTCGGATGGGCTTTTTCCATCGCCGCACGAAACGCTTTTCGTCCGGCAGCGCGGAAAGAATGCTCGTCGGAGTCAACCGAGTGATAGCTTCCGTCAATCAGCGTTACTTTAAAATCAACTAATGGATAACCGGCGACCGCTCCGCTTAAAGCGGCTTCGATAATTCCTTTTTCGATCGCCGGACGAAAATTATTCGGCACCGCGCCGCCGAAGATCTTGTCAACCCATTCAAAGCCGCCGCCTCTTTCAAGCGGTTCAAAGATACATTTACAATCACCGAACTGACCGCGTCCGCCCGATTGTTTTTTATGCCGTCCCTGAACTTCGACCTTTCCGGTAATTGTTTCTTTATAAGGAACTTTTGGCGGATGAAGCGTGACTTCAACGTGGTACCGGGCGTGTAATTTGTCCACCACGGTTTCGATATGAAGCTGCCCCGAACCCGAAAGGATAAATTCTTTCGTTTGGGTGTCGCGGTCAAAATGAAGACTCGGATCTTCTTCGAGAATTTTGTGGAGGGCGGTCGAAATTTTGTCTTCGTCGGCGCGTGATTTCGGTTCGATCGCAAAGGCGATCGCGGCTTCCGGATATTCGACCTTCGGAAAACAGATCGAATTTGATTTGTCGCAAAGCGTATCGCCGGTCTGCGTGTCTTTTAGTTTGACGACCGCGATAATATCGCCGGTCTGCGCTTCATTGACCTTGTCTAAGGTTTTGCCGGAAATAACATGCAGCGCGCCGAGTCTTTCGGAAGTGTCGCGGCTTGCATTATAAACGGTCGCATCGGACGAGACCTTACCCGATACAATCTTCATAACATTGATCCGGCCGGCAAACGGATCGGCAATGGTGCGGAAAACAAACGCGCTAAAGGGTTCGTCGTTGGAATACTTGCGCGAAGTTTTGTCGCCCGCACCTTCGGGATTATTGTAACCGTATTCGGCTTCGTGGGTTGCCGGATTGGGTGCAAATTCAACTATATGGTCAAGCAGTATCGAAAGTCCGACGAGATTGTTGGCGGAAACCGCATAGACCGGACAAAGCTTGCTGGCGCCAATGGCCTTCGCAAGGTTCGGATAAATATCTTCTTCGTCGAGCGTTCCGTTTTCAAAGTATTTTTCCATCAGCGCGTCGTCCGATTCGGCAACTAATTCGATTATCCTTTCGCGTGTCTTTTCAAATACATCGCGTCCCGTTTCGGGAATCGGAATTTCTTTTGCCTTGCCGTTTTCATCGAATTCGTAAGCTTTCTGATGAACGACATCAACGACACCCTTGAAGTTTGCTTCGCTTCCGATCGGCAGGGTGAACGGCACGATCGAACGTGCAAATGAACTTTGTGCCGTTTCTAGTGCATGACCAAAATCGGCGTGTTCCTTTTCAAGCTTGTTGATGACCATAAAACGCGGCAAAATAAATTCGTTTGCATAACTCCAAGTTTTTTCGGTCTGGACTTCGATGCCTTTGACACCGTCAACGACCACCAGCGCACAGTCAGAAACACGCAGCGCCGGACGCGCATGCGACACAAACGCCGCGTAACCCGGCGTATCTATTAAATTTATTTTAGTGTCTTTGTATTCGAGATGCGCGAAGTTGTTATTGAGCGAAATTTTTCGGGCGATGGAGTCTTCTTCGTAATCGGTAATGGTTGTTCCGTCGTCAACCTTTCCCCAGCGGCTGGTTGTCCCGACAACGTGGAGTAAAGAGGCGATGATCTGCGTTTTACCCGCGTCGCCGTGTCCAATGACAGCCAGATTTCTAATGTTTTCAGTAGTAAATGCTTTCATTTTCGGCAAAATTCTCCTGTTTGATTAAATTCCAGATTCCTTTTTTCAGACCCCGGATCCATCGTGCGAATTTGGAATCCAGTATTGAAAAACAGATTGTTGGTAAGAACTAAATTTATATGCAAAGCGAAAGAATGGCAAGAAGAAACGCAAATTATCAGAGCATTATTTATTATCAGAGCATTATTTATTAGGTGCGCCTCAAAGTAATGCCTTAGTAAACCTGAGTATTGATTAGAAAATTAGAAAGAAAACGGTACGCGGATTTTCGCGGATTTGTTGAAAAAAGTTTTTTTTCGCCGAAAGTTAATTAAAAAATTCCGCGAAAATCCGCATAATCGGTGTTCATCGGCGTCCCCTTGTTTCTTTGATTTCAACTCGATACGGAGGTTAAGTAAAAAGTTAAATCGGCCAACGCGCATCGCTAAAGACACAAAAAATCTACTTTTGTATTTTTTACTCACCTTACACAGAAAGATAGATTTTTGAATTTCACTGAAAGCTACTAACGACATGGCGCAGCGAGAATCGCGACGTCAATTGCGATTACGAACACGCGCGCTGAAAGTGAGCAACCAACAATCGGCGGCTTGTTCGACACTTTCATCGACAAGCGAACAAATTTAGTAAGGTGAGTTTTTCATTTTAACCCCGTGCGTGCGCGAGACCATAAAATCTTTCTGTAACTTAATTACTGAGGTATTACCGCTTCAAACAGAAAAAAACTTTACCCAAAACCAGATTGGGATTATAATATCCAAACAACCGCTTTTCTTACCAAACAGGAGGAGAATATATGACTAATGCCAAGAGATTCGCCCTGATGTTTCAAGTTTGTCTAATTGTCGCGTTTTCGATTTGCGCGGCTCACGGCGCGGCAGGTGATGTTGATACAGGTTTTAGTTCTTATACGACGATGATTAACGGGCTAAATTTACCGAGTGCGTATGTCAAAGCGTCGGTTTCACAGCCTGACGGAAAATTGCTGATCTGTGGAAGTTTTACGGTTGTCGGTGGTGTTGCGCGTAAAAATATTGCGCGCTTAAATGCTGATGGAACCGTTGATACTACATTTAATCCGCCTGAAATAGACCTTTCATTTACTCCTCCGACCAATATTAGAATGAGTTCGACGGCTTACAGCATCGGTTTGCAGCCTGACGGCAAAATTTTGCTCGCGGGAGATTTTAATTATGTCAACGGGCAATTGTTGCCGAGATTAATTCGCTTAAATTCCGACGGTTCGCCGGACACGGCCTTTAACAACTCTCTTCACCAACATTTATTAGAATTTGAGGGAATTTTCTATGACATCAAAGTTTTGACCGACGGTAAAATTTTGCTCGCCGGAGATTTTGGGTTTTTAACACAGAGTTTCGGGAGAATATTCGGTGGGTTGGTCAGACTTAACACCGATGGTTCTTACGATAGTTCATTTATTGGCACGCTTAATAATAGCGGATGGATGAAGTTGAGAAAAGTTCAAACTTTACCGGATGGGCGAATAATGGTCGGAGGAATAGGTTCCGTCACCTTTAACAATGTCGGACTTGCACGACTCAATCCTGACGGCACAATTGATTTTTCATTTTCGGGCGTTCACGTCGGCGGAATTGTTCACGATTTTGAAATGTTAGGAAGTGGACAAATCTTGATTGCCGGAAACTTTTCAACCATCAACGGTTTTACGCAAGGAAAAATTTCCCGAATAAATACAGATGGAACTTTGGATACGAATTTCAACGCCGGCAATGTCGGGGCGAATTTAGAGATTAAAACGATCGAAATGGTGTCGGACGGCAAGATGTTAATTGGCGGTGGATTTACAACTTTCAATACGGTTGCAAAGAATCGATTAGCGCGACTCAATGCCGATGCGTCCGTTGATAATAGTTTTAATTACACTCAAACAAACAACGGGAATATCAATACGACCAACATTTTTCCAAACGGCAATATTTTCGTCGGCGGCGAAATCGGAACCTGGGATAATGTCGCGATCTTAAATGATAGCGGAGCTCTCCAAACAGGTAATTATCTGGTCGCAACGCGCGGAATAATTAACTCGATCGTTCAACAAACTGACGGCAAGATTCTCGTCGGCGGACGATTTGAAACCGCCAACGGCGTGAAACGATCAAATGTCGCCAGATTTAATTTGGACGGCACGCTTGACACGGCTTTTAACTCAAATAATCTTGCCACGACGCTGACCGTTAGTCGGGTGACTCTACAACCTGACGGAAAAATATTGCTGGCGACGGCTCCATCGAATGTCTTGCGGAGACTTAATGCCGATGGAACGGTTGATTCCGGGTTTACCGCATTCTTCTCGGGAGCCTTACAGGATTCATTGGCTTTATCTGACGGCAGAATTATTGCGGTCGGATCTTTGGGCTTCGGAATTGATAATGGAAGAGTTGAAAGATTCAACTCAAACGGCTCAGTTGACAATACTTTCACCGCTGTTACAACTAACGGCTGGGTCGAAAGGATAATCCGGCAACCTGACGGAAAACTGATGATCGCCGGCGCATTTAAAACAGTTGCCGGAAACAATCGCGGCCGGATCGCCCGACTCAATGCCGATGGAACTTTTGACGCTACCTTCAATCCGTTTCTCGGAGCAAATAATACGATTTATGATATGGCTCTGCAAACGGATGGAAAGGTTGTCGTGGTCGGTGATTTTACGGGATTGAACGGCGGAATTTCGCCGCAATTTGTCGGACGGTTCAATAGCGACGGCAGCATTGATAATACTTTTAATCAAGCCGCGAATTCTCCTGTCTATGCCGTCAGCCTGCAAACAGACGGAAAAGTTATTATTGGCGGAACAATGACGACCGTCGGCGGCGTTTCACGAAGCGGAATTGCCCGCTTAAATTCAAATGGCGCACTTGATTCAACCTTTCAAATTGGCACCGGAACGAATAATCCGGTTTGGGCAGTTGCTATTCAGGCTGACGGCAAAATTCTGGCAGGCGGAGAATTTAACAAATATAACGGCGTTTCTAAAGTAAGTTTAGTCAGACTGGTGAACACGGCCGCGCCGCTTCGTTCGTTATTTGATTACGATGGCGACGGCAAAGCAGATGTCTCGGTTTTCCGCGCTTCTGAAAATAAATGGTATATTTTGCAGAGTTCGGATTTCTCGGTTGTCCAGAAAGTCTTTGCGATTGCGGGAGATACGCCCGTGCCGGCCGATTATGACGGCGACGGTAAAACCGATGTCGCTATTTTCCGTCCTTCGACGGGTGATTGGTGGTATCAATCAAGTATCAATAACGCGCAGATCCCGACACATTGGGGACAAGCGGGCGATATTCCGAGACCTTCGGATTTCGACGGCGACGGAAAGGCTGATTTTATTGTTTATCGTCCGTCGAACAGCGTTTGGTATCGGTTCGGCAGCACAGGCGCGGTTTCGATCCTTGCATTCGGAATTGCCGAGGACAAACCGCTTATCGGAGATTTCGACGGCGACGGCAAATCCGACTTCGCGATCTTTCGGCCGTCAACGGGTGATTGGTGGTATGCGGCAAGTTCCGCGGGCGGACAATTTCGTGCGACGCATTGGGGCTCAACCGGCGACATTCCTGTTCCGGCCGATTATGACGGCGACGGGAAAACCGACTTTGCAGTCTTTCGACCGTCAAACGGCGGATGGTATATTGCGAACAGCGGAAACGGCAGTTTTACGATCCTTTCATTCGGATTATCAAGCGATAAACCGATCGCCGCGGATTACGACGGCGACGGAAAAGCAGACATCGCAGCTTTCCGTCCATCAACGGGAACGTGGTATTTGCAGCAGACAACCGCCGGATTCGGAGCGTTGCAGTTTGGTATTTCGACTGATATTCCGACCGAGAATGCCTTTCTGCCATAGTTCAAAAACTTAGAAGCTGTTTTAAAACTAAGAAATTGGACGCGGATTTGCGCTGATTAAGCGGATTTTCGCGGATATTATAAAAAGAAATCCGCGAGAATCCGCTTAATCCGTGTTCGTCCGCGTCCCATTTCTTATCTTTTCTTTCAATGCAGACTTTTCGAACAGATTCTAAACAAGTTTTAGCGAAAGAGCCGTAATTTTGCGGCTCTTTCAGGGCCTATTCAAAGTCAGCATTTAAGAAGAATTTTCTATCAACTATCAACTATCATCTTTCATCTTTTCCGCAGGTAATAGATAATAGATGAAAGATGATAGTTGATAGATTAGGATTGAGGCTGACGGACGCACAACTTTTTCGACTTTGAATAAGCTCTGGCGGCTCTTTTCTTTTTTTACAGAGCATTAAAAAATCGCGCGAATTTGTGATATTATTTGCCTTATCGCGAATTCTTTTATGAACAGCTTTGAACAATCACTTACTGGTCTCGACCTGAAACTATTTGAAAAGATCAGCAGTCAATCAAACGACCACGATAAACGATCGCTGCTCGCGTGTCAGCTTGCGAGTCGCGAATTAAAAACTGATTATGTTTATCTGGAAATCGGCTCATATTTGGGTGGAAGTATTCAGCCGCATCTTTTGGACGAAAAATGCGTTCGGATCTATTCGATTGATAAACGACCTTTGATGCAGCCCGATGAACGCGGAGTTGATTATACATATCTGAATAATTCGACGGCGCGAATGATTGAAAATCTGCAAGCGGTTGCGCCCGAACAAATTAACAAAGTCGTTACGATTGATGGCGAGACGCGCTTTATGGATTCGTCGGTAGTTAAAGATAAAGTAACGCTTTGTTATATTGACGGCGAGCATACGGACGAAGCTGTTTTGAGTGATTTCAAGTTTTGTTTGAATGTTTTGGATAAGAACGGCGTGATACTTTTTGACGATGCAAATATTATTTACAATGGAATTGCCGATTGTCTCGAATACTTGAAAGATAATACGATCAGGTTTCGCGCCCTTATTTTGCCCGACAAGGTTTTTGCGATCGAGATCGGCGATTTTCCGATTCATCAAAATAGTGCAGTGCGGGAAATACTATTAAACAATTATCAAAGCTATCTTCATGCTCTGCAATCAAACGATTTTTATCGCCAATTTGTCAATAAAAAGCCGTTTCGTTTGTATCGGAAACTGATGACTAAATTAAAAGGATTGAATAAGTTTGAATAACCGGCAAGGGGCAAAAAAAAATAGCGGAAAACGTCTAAACGGTTCGACGGCATCGTAGAAAACGATTTCCCAGTTTGTATTAATAATTAACATACTTTGGTTGAGAGAAAAATAATGACAGGACAATATCAACGGCGAAGATGGATTTTTACTTTAATTTTAGTTTCCACGTTTTTAATTAATAGCTTGCCTTTGCGGGCGCAGGACGTTGTTACTTCCGAAGATTTTACGGGTGGTTCAAGCGCATTCGTTTTTAAAACTTCAAGAAAAGCAACTCAGAAAAAAGTCGCTTTTCGGACGACAACAACCGCTAACCGATCCAAAAAAGCCAAACTTGATTCCGTCAAAAGAGTTACCAAACAATCTTTGACGATCGCCAAAGTAAATCCGAAGCGAACAAAATCGAAAGAAGTTAATCCGACGACGGTTAAGTTAAATTCGGCTGAGTTCAAGCGCAAAACGCCGCAGGAAACCTCGGTCATTTTTGCCGGTGTCGGTGAATTTTACCTCAATGAGGATAATATTGACGAAGCGATCAACTGGTTTCGCGAATCAGCGCAACTTGACGGCAAAAACAACAATGCAAAAACGGGTCTTAGCGATGCTTTGACCCGCAAGGGCGACCAGTTATTAGTTAAGGAAAATTACGAAATTGCAAAACTTCTATACAATGAAGCCGTTGCCAATAATCCTAAAAATGCCGGCGCTTACGCCGGGCTTGCCGAAATTTACAGCGCGAACGATGATAATGCGAACGCGGTTCTAAGTTATGAAAAAGCAATTGCTTTAGATGCCGAATTAAGCGAGCTGAACGCGCCGCTTGGTGTGTTGTATTTTCAAAAAGGCGAAATTGCGAAGGCGGAAATATTTCTGCAAAACGCGGTTGCCGCTAATCCTGATAATCCGGAAACCCAGTTTTATCTTGGTTTGTTAAGATATAAACAAAACCGTAATCCGGAAGCGATCGCGGCTTTCAAACGTTCCTTGCAGCTCGACCCGAACAACGCTGAAGTCTATTACTATCTTGGCGAAATTAACGACCGTCTTGAAAATGGCACGGAAGCCATTGCCGCGTATCAAAAAGCACTC
>JANLTD010001027.1:0-2230 GCA_031362765.1 Acidobacteriota bacterium
AAGTGCTTTTTGACTTGCCGTCTGCTTTAGCTGACGGGTTATTTAGCAATTAAACCATTGGCTTGAGCCCAATTTAATAAAAATATCAATCATCCGAATCAGCTTTAGCTAAAGCTTTAAGGAATATTAATAATTTTAAGGTTTGGCTCAAGCCAATCGAAAAATTCAATCTCTTTCCGTCAGCTAAAGCAGACGGCAAGTCATAAAATCTAAGACCTAAACAGTTACCATTTCGATAAATTTTTGCATGATTTGTAACCTTTTTAGATTTTTTAACACTCCGTAATGCGGGCAAATTTCGCTTTGCCTTCGGTGGAGGATAAATGATGTTGATAAGAATATGTCGAAAATGCCGAAAAATATACGAAAACGACCTGCAATTTTGCACCGATGACGGAACTATTTTGTATAGCCGGAGCTTTGATGAAAGAAAATTCGATCATTTGTTCGGCACCGCGAATCCGGCGGGAATTGTTCAGCCGACAATCGCAATGCCGTTTCAATCCGTTAGATACAGATGGCCGGAACCAGCCAAACCAAAATGGACGTTGAATTTTGGATTAGCCGTGCTTTTGACGATCATACTTCTGATCGGCGGCGGATTTGCTGCTTCGGCTTACAGGTTTGCCGCGGCGAACCGAGCGGACGAAATCGCTTCGATGCCGGAAACATCGTCCGATAATTTGCCGGAACAAAATGGAATTAGCGGAAAAAATAGCACAGATGAGTTAATATCCAATGAAGAAAAAAATAATCCGGAAATCACAAAACCGTCAAAAACACCGCCGCCGGTTCAATTTAACGGTCATGTAATAATGCTGAACGCCATTTTGCGAACCGCCCCGACGATGCAGGCCGACGAATTGGCGATTCTGCCGGCGGGCGAACCGCTCAGGATCGGCAAAAGAGCAAGCCCGAACAGCCCGTGGTATCAAGTCGTCACCGCATCCGGCAGTAAAGGCTGGATGCACGGCAACACGATCGAGTTTAACTAGGTTCAGAGTAACGGCTTCAGCCGTGAAACCGCCGCGCTTCGCTAGCGGTTTCTCACGCATAAATGCGTAACTCTAAACAAAAGAAATGTCGCCCAACTACTTGCGACCTGCTTGATCGGGAGAATTATTATGAACATCACGAAATATAAATTAACGATAGGCGCGACAGTGTTGGTTTTGATTTTGGCGTTGGTCGGTTTTGGTCAAACGCCAAATCAAGACGATGTACGCGAATTAATGCCAAATCAAACAATTGAACGCGAGATGACCGGCGCGGAAACGCATCGTTACAAATTCGAGTTGAAAAAAGATGAGTTTTTCCAAGTCCGCGTTGAGCAGAAAGGCGTTGATGTCGCGCTCAAACTGATTGATGCTGAAGGCAAAACTTTGGCGACGATGGACAGTCCGAACAGCAAAGACGGGCCGGAAGCGTTGTCGTTTGTGGCGGAAAAAGAAGGAAAGTTTGTTTTAGTAGTCAGCGGATTTGATGAGAAAGCGGAAAAAGGTATTTATATCATCAAACGCCAGGCCTCACGTACGGCAACGGCAGTTGATAAAAGACGTGTTGAAATTGAACGGTTGTTTGTCGAAGGAATAACAGCGCGAGGTGAGGAAGGACAAGGTAAAATTGCCATAAAAAAACTGGAAGAATCTTTAGCAGGTTGGCGAGAATTGAAGGATGAGTATTTAGCCGATTTAACCGGAAAGCAAATCAATCAACTTAAACAAACAAAAGCCGATGCAATCTTTGCCGAAGCGCGAGAATTGGCAAAACAAGCCACAGCAGAATCAATGCAGGCATCATTGCCGAAATTTGAAGAAGCACGATTGATCTATCAACAAATCGGTAGCAAAAAAGATGAGGCATATTGTCTGGGTTGGTTAGGATATGTCTATTCTTTATTAGGCAAGAAGCAAAAGGCGTTAGAATATTTCAATCAAGCCTTGCCGCTCAGAAGGCAAGTCAGCGATAAAGGCGGTGAAGCGAACACGCTTACTGGCATCGGTTTGGTGTATTCGGCATTAGGCGAGAAGCAAAAGGCATTGGAATATTACAATCAAGCCTTGCCGCTTGATAGACAAGTCGGCAATAAAGGCGGTGAAGCGGAGAGGCTCAACAACATCGGTGGAGTGTATTCCGAGTTAGGCGACAAGCAAAAGGCGTTAGAATATTTCAATCAAGCCTTGCCGCTCAGAAGGCAAGTCAGCGATAAAGGCGGTGAAGCGAACACGCT
>JANLTD010001060.1:0-1782 GCA_031362765.1 Acidobacteriota bacterium
CGAGGTTGATTGCAGTAATCGTTCCGCCGACGTTTCGAAATGCGCCGGTGATAACTTTTTCGGCTTTGACTTCAGTTCCGTCTGTGTTTTTATCGCCCAAAACACGGATCGAATCTCCGATCTCAATTTCATTCATCGCGCTTTTCTTGGCTTCGCTAAATTTAACCGAATCCGGCGCATAGCGATAAAATTCAGCCTTTTCTTTGGGCGAAACCAAAATCGTTTTTTCGCCCGTAAAGCCGCGCACGGATACGCCGATAACCTTTGTTTGCGGGTTAAAAGAAACAACTTTTCCGTCAGTTCCGCGATTCTTCCAATCTGCCTGTTCTTTTGTTTGTTTCTGTGCGATGTCCGATTTGGTTATCACATAGACCGATTTTGCGGGAACTGATTTTTTATCTTCGGAAAGAATTCCCGTGACAAGCAGTCTGTCGCCGGTCCCGATTTCTGCAACAGACGATGGAACGGCGGCTTTGAGTGTCGGGTTTTCCGGTGGAACCCGAAAATATTGGGTGATGTCTGTCAAAACGGCTTCAATTATTCCGTCTTTGGTTTGTAAAAAGATATTGCCGCTGCTTACTGAGATAACTTCGCCGCTAATTGCGCTTGGTTTGATGACCGTAGTGGTTTGTGCAAAAACAGCTAAATTAGATAATCCAAATAATAATATGGTTGATAAAAACAGTTTAATACGCATTTTTCCCTTCTTGTTTGATAATTTAAGATTTTTTAGTCTTGTTTTATACGCAACGCAACTTTCAAAAGTTGCCAATTGAATACTTTATTACAGACGTAAGTTTTGCAAAAAAGGTTTTACCCTTATTGTAAAGAATTGTAAATATGTGCGTAATAAAGAAAATGTTGTGTATGAGGACAAGTTTTCTTAAAGGATTAAGGAGTTTGCCAGGTGTTTTTTGTCCGTGCTGTAAATACAAGCCCGATGCTGGCCGCGAAAAGCATAATCAGCGCAAACGTCCAAACATATGGAACTGACATAATTATTGTCCAGGCAATCACACCAAGCAGAATAGCAAGCGTTTCGGAATGTTTTGATTCGGGCAAAAATTGTTTCTGCAAAAATTTACAGAGGCTGAGCTGCAAGGCAACACGCCCGAACACATACGCCAGAATCAACAGCAGCATTGTCATCAAACTGATAATTCCACTCATATAACCTGGCAAAAAAGCCACGCTTACCATTATTCCGATTGTTGTTAATAAAAATCCTGACATTCCGATCGCCAAAACTTTTAAGGTCGAAAGTTGAAAACGCGCCACCGCCCGACTGATGCCGCCGGGCGAAATTGTCGTAAAAGCAAAGGAAATACCGAACCAGAAAAGAACTGATAAAATTCTCCACAAAAGAAATGTCCAGGTTAGTTCGGTTGAAAAGATCTGCGTTGGATTTTGGGCAAAATTACGAAACTCTTCTTCAAAAACGCCGATAATTACTGTTTGTTTATCGGCATTTCGAAGCGGTTTAGAATTTTCCGACCGGTAAGTGCCGCCCCAAACTATCACATCGCCGCCGATAAAGGCACCTTCTTTTTGAGTAATTGAACCGCCGATGACCGCAACGTCCTCGTCAACTCGTCCTTCAATAACAATATCGCCGCCGAACGCAAAAACACCTTTGGCGTGCTGTTTGATAATGACATTTTTTCCAAAAGACAAAACTTCACTGTCTTTGGCATCTTCGATTATTAAGGTTTTATTGTCTTCTGAAGTGGAAACACTGTTGGTCTGTGTGTAAATTACAAATTGAAAAAGCAAAATCGCGAG
>JANLTD010001178.1:0-2930 GCA_031362765.1 Acidobacteriota bacterium
TTCGGCTTTATGTCGTGTTTCTTGCAGTTTCTTAAAATCAGCCGTAAATTGTGCTTGATTGTTCAAAATAAACTCTATCACTTTAGCTAATTTTTCGTCGTCCATAAATCTTATTTAGCCTTCGCGGTTTTTGGTTGTTCCGGTGTTGGCGGCGGTGTCGCTTTGGCTTTCTGCGCGGCTATCTGCGTTGCCATTAATGCTTTGATCTGCGCTTCGACCTGTGGGTCTTCGGTCGTCATAATATCTTCCATATTGACGTTCCATTTGCTTTGGTCGCTTTCGATATAGACGAATTTCCACGCATGCAGAGTTCCCGGATTCGGATACATTCCTTTGATATAAGGTTTTTTCACCCAACTTGTTCCGGCCGTTGCAAGCGGAATGATGATCTGCTGCTGCATGACGTAAAATTCGGCGCGCGCCAAAATTTCATATCGCTTCATTTCGTCAGTTTCCTTGTTGGCGTCATCGAGCAATTTGTCAAATTTCGGATCCCACCAGCCGGTCGCGCCGTCATTTTGCGGCGAGTAAAAAAGATTCAAGAACGTGAACGGATCCATATAATCGCCGACCCAACCGTTGCGTACTGCGCCCGTGTATTCGACAGCCGAACGAAACGGCAGAAACGTCTTGAACTCCATATTTTTGAGCGGAACTGTAATGCCCAAATTTTGTTTCCATTGCGCCTGCACAAATTCGGCGACCTTCTGATTCGATTCCGCTGTGTTGTAGGTCAGCGTAACGGCATCAACCGGAAATTTCGTGCAGGAATATCCGCTGCCGCTTTTTTCAACCGGAAAGCCGGCTTCGGTCATTAACTTTCGCGCTTTTTCCGGATCGAATTTTCGCGCCTTCCATTCATCCAGATTGCTTCCGATCTTTGCTAATTCTTCGGTGTAGATCTTCGTTCGCGCTTCTTCATATTTCGGGAAAATCCCTTCGGGCGTAAAATCAACGAGCGGCTTGATCGTCTTGCGGAATTTGGCAAGCGCGTCGCGATCGATCCCTAAAGACAGGGCTTTGCGGACATTGAGGTTATCCATCGGCGGTTTTTTGACGCTGAGGCTGTAATATTCAACCGCGACTTCCGGATGAAGCGAATATTCTTCCTTAAATTGTCTGACCTTTTCATTCCACGGCGCGGGAATCGTGTGATTATAGGTCGCGTCAATCCGTCCGGCCTTGTAGAGATTGAGCATCGTCGTCTGTTCATCGAGCGGATAAAATTCGATACCGCTCAGATGAACATTTGCCGCGTCCCAATAATTCGGGTCTTTCGTTACCGTCAGTTCATCATACTGATGATGGGTGACGACCTTGAAGGCGCCGCTTGTCACGATATTGGCCGGTTTGACCCAATCTTTGCCGAATTTTTCGATCGTTGCCTGATGCACAACGCGGAAAAATTGATGCCCGAGCAATCCGATAAAAAACGGCGCGGGCTGATGCAGCTTGATTCGAAAAGTGTAATCGTCAATCGCTTCAACGCCGATGTCTTCGGCCTTGACGGGAACAAGTTCTTTGCCTTCGATGGCCGTTTTCAATTTCGCGTCTTTGTCCGTTAATTTGGCAAGTTCCTTGGCATCGCTCGGCACACTAAGGCGTTCGGGTTCGTCAAGAAATTTATGAACATCGGTTTCCGGCCCGAAATTGTCGGGTTTCGGAGCTGTGTCAGTCTTGGCGGCATCTTTTTCTTCGAGATCGCTCTTATGCAAAAATTTTCCGCTTGGGTCTTTTACAAATGATCTATCGGAATTGTAGGCTTCGGAATATTTGATGTAATAGGCGAGATTGGCATTGCGCGAAGCGAGTTCGGGCGACAGACCGCGCCGGAATGAATAAACAAAATCCTTCGCGGTAACGGGGTCGCCGTTCGAGAATTTGGCGGTTTTGCGAAGATGAAAAATATATTCCGTGCCGTCGGGGCTCAAATCCCAACTTTCGGCGATCGCCGGTATCGGCTCCATCGTTTTCGGATGATACTCGACCAAAGCGTCGTAAAGCGCCATCATGATCCGCGCTTCGGGTTGTCCGGTCACAAACTGCGGGTCGAGCGATTCCGGTTCAGAGCCCGAAACATACCTCATAATATTGTCTTTCGGCGCTTCCGTCTTGCCGAAAAAACGGCTGTTTGCCTGGGTTGAGCAACTGATTAAAAAAGAAGATAAAATAACGATTGTCAAGATCGAACGAAATTGAAAAAGACGGATTCGTGTCATAATTCGATACCTCAATTAACGCGTACTTTCGGTTGTTTAAATGCGCTGACTAACTTTGGAGAGAACAGGACGAAAACTTTGCAACTGACTTAAAATTATCACGTTATAACTTTTATACGCAAGACGATTTTAGTTAACAACGGTAATGACGGCAAGCAGAAGTCATTTAACTGCCAACTGCCGCTGCTGTCTGCCTACTTATCTTTACGATTCACCATTCGGCTTTTTCGGTTGCCAGTTATTATCAATTTTTACATCTTTAAGCGACGGAGCATCGAGGGTGTTTATTTCAAACCCCTGAATATAGGGTTTGACCAAAGAGTAGGAGGTCGGAAAATAAAGCGGTATCGCCGGAATTTCGGCAATCGCATCAGCTTCGGTCAAGATTGGCCGGCTTTCGAGGATGTCCGCCGGCGCATTTGTTTCCGTCGGCTCGTCTGAAACCGGCAGCCCTTCAGTTTTCATCGTTTCCGTAATAGAATTTTCCGGCGTCTTTTCAGCCATCGGATCGGTTTGGTCAACGGTTTGATCAACTGCCGGAATCTTTTGAGGCGGCGTTTTCGGCGCAAAGATCGCGAGCAGTCCGGCTGTTTCATCCGCTGTCGGAAGAACGACGCCGCGCCGCAAAACGTCAAAATCTCCGATGGTGCGCGCGTTTTCGATTTCCGAAGATTCTTTGACAATAATGACCGTATCAATATTCAACGTCTG
>JANLTD010001221.1:0-7728 GCA_031362765.1 Acidobacteriota bacterium
TTAAAAATTACTACCTCGCCTCGCCGATTCGGCGCGAAAAAGTGCAATTTGCCCAAGCTTTTCAGCAATTTGCCGAAAAAAAGGAAGAAAATCTGAAACCTTCGCTCTCTCAAATTTTAGCGGGATTTTTCACGATTCCGCGCATTTCGCTGCAATGGAGTTTTGCGCTTGGCGTGCTTGCTTTGCTGGTTTTGGGCGGCTGGTTTTATAGAGAAAATTCGCGGCTTCGGCAAGAAATCGGGCAAGCAAACACAAATCGCGAAGAGTTTTTGCGGCGCGAAACCGAATTAAAAGAACGCGAAAAACAACTACTCGATGAAATTGCAGATCGGCAAAATACAAGCGCCGAAAAGGAACTCGCCAAAGTGCGCGAAGAACGCGAGAAATTAGAACGCGAATTACAAAACCGAAAACCAAGTCAACCGCCGCCGCAAATCGTTGAAAAGCAAGAAAAGATCCAACCTCAACCGACTGTTGTGCCGAACCGTCAAATCAGCGTCGCGTCGTTTATTCTCGCACCGAGCTTACGCGGCAACAACGATGTACCGACACTTTCAATTCCCGCCAAGACAGATGTCGCGGCGATGAAATTGGAACTCGAAGGCGATGATTTTGCGTTTTACAAAGTTCGTCTGCAAAATCAGACGGACGGCAAAACTCTCTGGCAAAGCGGCAAAATAAAATCAAAACGAAATCGCGCTCTCAATGTAAGTTTTCCCGCCAAAATTTTGAAATCCGGCATTTACACACTCGAAGTCTCCGGCGTGTCGCCCGCCGGCGCGAACGAAATTATCGGTAACTATTCTTTCCGAATTGTGCGATAATAAAACTGGAACGACAAAAACAAGTTTCGGAGGCGCAGTGAGGTGTTTCGGAAATTTTCACACCTTTCTTTTTTAAATCAGTTTAGCCGGATGATTTTTCGGCTGTCTTTGCTCGTCTTTTTTTTATCGCAAATCGTATTTTCACAAACCAAAATCGAACAGGGAAAACCGCTCGAACGGGAACTTTCAGGCGGGCAGAAAGAAGCATTTGAAATCGCGCTTGACGATTCGCAGTATGTTAAATTTGTCGTCGCGCAACGCGGCATCGATGTAGCGATTCGTTTTCTCGATGTGGATGGAAATATTGCGATTGAGTACGATTATGACCCTCGAATCAAGGGCGAAGAAACGGTTGAATTTGTCTCAAAAACTGCCGGAAATTATAAATTGACAATCGAATCCCGGCAAAAGAACGCGCCGAAAGGTCGTTTTGAAATTCGCGTTATCGAACTGAAAAACGCAACTGAAAAAGATTTTCGACTTGATGAAGCGCGGCTCAAAATCACGTTGGCGACACAACTTTGGCGAGCCGGAAAATACTCGGATGCGCTTCCGCTTGCCGAACGTGCGCTCGAAATCCGGCAGAAGGAAACGGGCGCGGAAAATTTCGATGTTAGTCAGGCTTTGACGGTTATCGCCAACATTTACAGCGAGATGGCTGAGTTTGAAAAATCGGCTATATTTTATCGCCGTGCGATGGAAATGCGCGAAAAAATCGTCGGGAAAAATGATATTACTTTGACTCCGATTTTGAATAATTTCGGCTTGCTTTACAAAGAAAAGGGCGATTATGCAACGGCGGAAACTCTCTTCTTGCGGACGCTTGCCATCAGGGAAAAAGAACTCGATGCCAATCATCTGCTGATTGCAGGCATTTTGAACAATCTCGGAATAATTTATAAAGAAAAAGGAAATATCGAAAAATCGGCGGAATTTTACGGTCGCGCACTGGCGATTCGTGAAAAAGCACTCGGCGCGGAAAGTGCGGACGTGGCGACGACTTTGAACAACATTGCCAATCTTTACACGGACGTTTCCAAAGCCGAACCGCTTTATCTTCGCGCACTCGCCATCAGGGAAAAAGTTCTCGGCCCAGAGCATCAAGATGTTTCGCAGACGCTTTATAATATGGCGACACTTTACGCCCAAGCCGGAGATTTTGCCAAAGCCGAGTCTTTTTGCCGTCGTTCGCTGGCGATTACCGAAAACAATTACGGCCATGCGGCGGTTTTTACATCGTATCCGGTTAATTTGCTGGCAATTATTTACAAAAACACGGGCGATTATGCCAAAGCTGTACCGCTTTATCTTAGGGCAATTGCAATTAAGGAAAAATTGCAGGGCGCGTTTCATCCTCACTTGGGCGGTGTTTTTATCAATTTGGCGAATCTTTATGCGGCGCAAGGTGAAACAGAAAAAGCCGTCAAAGCGCAAACTCGTGCCAATGAAATTCTCGAATTTAATACGTCTTTGAATCTTGCAACCGGGTCGGAGAAGGAAAAATCGGAATTTCTGCAAACGCTTTCCGGTATGGAAAATCTGACTTTGACTTTGAATTTTAACCTCGGCGCAAACTTTGCTCCAGCCGCAAATCTTGCGGCAACGACAATTCTTCAGCGCAAAGGGCGCGTGCTTGATTCGATGTCGGACAGTCTCGGCGCACTTCGTCGCCGTTCAAATCCGAACGATTTGATTTTGCTCGACAATTTAAGCAATGCGAACACGGAACTCGTCGGATTTGTTTTGAATAAACCCGAAGATTTGAGCCTGGACGAATATCAAAAACAATTAAAAACGCTCGAAGCAAACAGGGAAAATCTCGAAAGCGAAATCAGCCGCCGGAGCGCGGGATTTTTCGAGCAATCGAAACCCGTTACGGTCAGAGATGTGCAGAATTTGATTCCGCCGGATTCGGCTTTGATTGAATTTGCGGTTTATCGTGCTATTCCGTCAAAACATACGGAATTTTCGTTTGATAAATTGTCCGATACAAAACTCATCGGCCAGCCGCGTTATGCGCTTTTTGTAGCAATGCGCGAGGGAAATGTGCAATGGAACGACCTCGGCGAAACGGAAGAAATTGATAAAGCGATTGAAGCGTTTCGCGCCGCTCTGCGCGACCCGAAACGCACCGATGTGCAAAAACCCGCCCGCGTCGTTGGCGATAAAATCTTTGCGCCTATCAAAGCGTTTTTGGGAAATTCGACAAGGCTTTTGATTTCGCCCGACGGCGCACTAAATTTGATTCCGTTTGAAGCCTTGCAAGATGAAAATTCAAAATATTTGGTCGAAAAATATTCGATAACTTATCTGACCAGCGGACGCGATCTACTGCGGATGCAAATCGAGCGCGAAAGTAAATCGGGAATGCTTTTGATGGCGAACCCGCTTTTCGGCGCGGCTTCCGCCGATAAATTTTTCGCGCCGCTTGCCGGAACATTTCAAGAAGCGCAGACGATTCAAAAATCTTTCCCGACGGCGACTTTGTTAACGGGCAAACAGGCGACTGAAACCGCTCTGAAACAAACCGCCGCGCCGAAGATTCTGCACATTGCAACGCACGGTTTCTTTTTGGAAAACAATCCGAAAACGCAAAATCCGCTGGTGCGTGCCGGTTTGGCTTTCGCGGGCGCAAACGAACGCACAAGCGAAACAGATGACGGCATTTTAACCGCGCTCGAAGCGTCAGGCTTGAATCTTTGGGGAACGAAATTGGTTGTTTTGTCGGCGTGCGACACAGGACTTGGCGAAGTCCGCATTGGCGAAGGCGTTTACGGTTTGCGCCGCGCGTTTGTTTTGGCGGGAACGGAATCGCTGGTGATGAGTTTGTGGTCTGTGAGCGATTACGCGACGCGCGAATTGATGACGAATTATTACAAAAATCTCAAATCGGGTGCAGGACGCGGCGAAGCTCTGCGCCAAGTTCAACTCGAAATGCTCAAAAAACCGAATCGTCAACATCCTTTCTATTGGGCGAGTTTTATTCAGTCAGGCGAATGGGCGAATCTTGAAGGTAAAAGGTAAAAGGTATAAATATTACCCGAAATGACCGCGAAGA
Organism: Acidobacteriota bacterium; assembly: GCA_031362765.1. GTDB lineage: Bacteria > Acidobacteriota > Blastocatellia > Pyrinomonadales > Pyrinomonadaceae > JAFDVJ01. The sequence goes on from JANLTD010001221.1 coordinate 3,883, forward strand.
TTTTTTCGCGTTTTTTTTGTGCGGGAAAAAAAATGTGAAATGTTTTTCCCGAATTAGCTTACCAATTTGAACGGCAGAATTATCGCCGAAAATTTTTAGGCGAGAAGAGGAGAAATTATGAAAAAAGTAGCAGGAATTTTAGCAGTTACGGGAACATTATTGGTAGTCGGTTTTATGGTTGTGGCGGTTTTGGGATTTGTGGCTTATCAGAATATTTTTCCGAAAACGGACAAGACGGAAGCACCGGATACAGTCGGAAAATACAGTCTGGTCAAAAGTTTTCCTGTCAAAGGAAATATTTGGGGAACGGAAGTTCAATACGGCTTGGAATATGAAATAGAAAAAAGCGGCAAAAAAGATGGTTTTACTTACTTTTTATACAAATATCGGTCAGAATCCGGGGCGATTGAGAAATTTAAAAGTAATGAATGTAACCGGAGCGAACTTTCCAAAGAAGGAATTTTAAAAGAGAAAAGCGGAACGCCGGTCGGCGAATTTAAGTACTGCGGCGGCACGCTTTATTTCAGAAACAAATCGCGCTCGGTAACAATTTATAATTTCACTTTGAGCAAATATACGGCAACCGTCAGCGATGAAATTATCATTGATTTCGTCAAAAATCTGCCTTACAACGCGGAACTTGATATGTCCGGTTTTTCGGCGGCTTATCCGCTGAAGAAGACCGAAAACCGAAATGATTCGTCTTCAGACAACGACGGTGTTTTGTCAACGTCCGATCTTGACAAATACAAGAAATCGAAGAGCGATCTCAACCAATATAAAGGCAAAGAAATTACTGTCAGAGGCTATATTTTTTCAAAGCCGATTGTGCCGAGTTCAAACACCCAAGGACTGGCAATGCTTAATGAAAGTGATACTACAATGGGTGCAAGCATTGCTTGCTGGTTTGAAAAAAGCGACAGCGAGGATTTTGCCAAGCTGACGGGCGAGCAATATATCACGGTCAAAGGAGTTTTTGATGGGCAATCTTCGCATGAGTTGAATTCGTGCAGATTAGTGAGATCGGAATAAAAACCACTTGTTACATTCGTTAAATTTGAAATAAAAAGGAGAAGAAACTATGGGATTTTGGGATGAATTAACCAGACCGTTACCAATAAATATTTGGAACTTGAATGACGTGCGGAAACAATTAAAAAGCGATCTGGAGAAGGCTTCGGAATATCTCTGATATGCCGAATATTTTGTTGACGATGAGAGTAAGCTGATTGAGTATCGCGGTAAAATTAATGAAGTTGTCGGCGTTCTTTCAAAGCCCGATACGGCAGTTAAAAACTTGATGAGTGTGGTTAGAATAACGCAGGCTGTTTATGACTTGCGAGGAAACATCCGTGATAATCCGCAAAAAGCGGCAAAAGCCTTCGGCAAACTTTTCAGCGGGATCGGCGAATTGGCGAATTATCTGCCTTTTCCGGTCAACAGTTATCTTGCAATTTTCGCCAAAGCCGAAGATTTCTTTGAAAACGTGCGTGCTAATATGCAGCCGGAAGTTCATTTCCGCGAACCCGGAAGTCGAGAACTTATCAATAATTTATGAAGTGAATAAAATAGCACAGATAATAAAAGAAAGCGGCATTGGCATTTTACAAAATTCGGCAGTTCTGCCCTGAATATTCAGTTCGTTATTATTTCGGAACACCGGAACAGCCTGTTAAAACGGGCTGTTCCGTTTTTTTTGTGATGTGCGAAAAAAAATATGAAATGTTTTTCCCGAAATGTCTTATCAATTTGAAGACAGCTTTTTAGCAGATGAAATAAAGCCGTCGGAAATTTATTTTTGGAGAAAAGGGAGAATAAAAAATGGAAGTAGATTCAATAACAGCAAAATATTTGCAGGATTTAACAAAAGTCGGTGGATTATATTCCTTAGCGGCAATATCGAAAGCCGGGCTTCTTGACGCTTATTATACCGGTATAATCGGGCTATACGAGGCGCAGACGGGTGGATTGATCGCGGGCGCGGGCGCGGGTTCTTTAGCCTTAACCGCCGGTGTGCCGGTGATTACGGCGGTCGGCGTGTGGGTTGCGCTCGGTTCGGGTTATTATCAAGCGCGTGAAGAAGCCAAAAACGAAAACACGATGTCGGGTTTTTCGCAAGGTTTCGTGATGGCGATTCTGAAATGGAAATGGCATAACGTCGTTTCACGTTTTCAGAGACCTTATTTGCGAATCAACAAATTCGACGAGCAGATGGATTCGATTCGCGTTACTTCCTATCACAAAGGCTTAAAATCCGGCTATCTGGCGGGAACGGCTTTGTCCGACGACGCAAAAAAAGAATATGTCAAAAAAATCCGCAGTGCCGGAAATATTCACGCTCCGAAAGAATGGAGCAGGGACGATGACACTGCCCGAAATCAACAAATCTCATATGTCATTGATTTGGCGGTAACGGCGTTGCAACGACATATTATCAAACCTCAGTAGATCCGAATTTCGGATTTCGGATTTCGGATTTTTAATCTATCCAAAGCTTAAAATGTTGCCGAAATGCAGATTTTGTTTCCAATATTTGAAGAAGTTTTTTGTTCATAGCGGTTTCGATCGCCCATTCAAACGGTTGTAAGTAAACCATTTTTCCAAATTTGAAACTACTGAACCTGAATAAAATGTGTTCCCTGGCAGCGGAATAAAAGTGGAAAACGGTAAAGGTGAAAGAGTTTTTGTTGATTTTTGACAGCAAAACTCTTTCACCTTTACCCTTTTTCACTTTTTCACTATTTCACCTTTCCGCTTAGTTCGGCGTATTTCCGGCGTGCGGCGGCGCGAGATACGGGAAACGATCCAAATACGGAACGTCGTTTTCGCTGACACCATCGCCGAGCGTATTGTTCGGCGCGACGTTTGTTTCAGGTGTGAACGGTGTTCCGCCGGCAACGGCACGCAGCGCGATGTCCGTGACATCATCCTGCACGCGGCGGCCGTTCGGGAAACCGGCGACATCGCCGCCGAGCAGTCCGAGGCGATTGATCTTATCAAACGGTGTGACCGGAATTGCGACGTTCAGGCGAAGATATTCGTGCGGCTTTCCGTCCGAAAGAAACGTCGTGTAATTTGGTCCGGTAACCGCATTGACCGGAATTCCCGTCGCAAAGATCTGCACGAGATCGTTGCGCGGCGCGGTCGGAATATTGATTCCGAAAACTGCTTTCAACAGTTTTGCAAGTTCCGGATCAAGCACAAACGGCGCGGCCACCGCATCGTCTTTCGGCGATAGCGACTTAAAAGCGTCTTTCAATTTCAAAGGAATCACGACTTCATTGACAAGCGGATTGCCGAGCCGCGAGATCTGCCGCCATTCGCCGTCGCGTTTGCGTGAACCGTCGGCGTTGATGACGGTTGTTGATTGTCGGCTGGCAGTTGCCAAACACCGACCACCGCATCTTTGTCGGTCGCGTTTTTCGGCGTTTTGCCTGAGCTTGTCAGGTCTTTGATCGGAACTTCCAATGCGATCGTGCTGACGTTAAAGTTCTTTGTGTAATCGTAGCCGCCATTAAAACCGACTGATTTCAAATTCAAACCGCCAAACACGCCGCCGACATCAATAAAAAATCCCTCGTCGCGCCGTCCGGCAAAAACACGTCCGCTTCCGTTGTTTAAGTCATAAATCGCTTTCCGACCGAGATTTTCTTCATAATTCGGTGTCACTTTCGGTCCGATATTCGCCGGCGGAACAACAAATCCGCCGCCGAGAACCTTGTTTTCCTTGCCGGCGAGACGGCGCACCCAATAGGTTTGCGGCTCGTTATAATCGGCATCATCCAAAGAGGTTATCGCGACATCCTGGTTGACTGCGCCTTGTCCGAGAACCGTCTCGCCGTTTTT
>JANLTD010001257.1:0-1868 GCA_031362765.1 Acidobacteriota bacterium
GAAAGTCCAGAAAAGGTCGTCGGTCTTTTAAATAAATATTTTTCGGCGATGAGCGAGATCATTTTCGCCTACGGCGGAACGCTCGATAAATACATCGGCGACGGATTAATGGCGCTTTTCGGTGCACCCAACGCTTCGCCCGAAGATTCGAAGAACGCTTTGAAAACGGCCGTCGCAATGCAGAAAAGATTGACCGCCTTAAATGAAGAATTGGCTGCTGAAGGATTAAGCCGCATCGCGATCGGTATCGGATTGCACACGGGAATTGCGACCATCGGCTATATCGGTTCTGAACAACGTTCGGAATATACCGCGATCGGCGATTCGGTTAATATTGCTTCGCGGCTCGAACAAAATGCCCGTGGCGGACAAATTCTAATAAGCGAGGCAACCGCCGCGGAATGCGAGAATCTGATAACTTTGATTCCGCATGAACCTTTAACGGTAAAAAATCGCTTACAACCCGTCTCACTTTTTGAGGTAAAATGGAATTAAGCGACAATTAATAATCTGAAAAGATAAATTATCGGGTTCGCTTATAGTGAAAAAACTTGCTTGGAAATATTCGGAGTTCGGGAAAATTCCATCTGTTATGAAAATTTCGTCACTCAAAAAACTTGTCACCGATTTGATGGCGATTGATTTAGGAACTGCCAGCACGATCATTGCGGTCAAAGGCCGCGATATTGTATTGGACGAACCTTCATACATTGCCTATAACGAATTAACCAATGAAATCGTCGCTTACGGACAGGAAGCCTACGACATAATCGGACGCGAAGGACGCGACATTACCGTCGTTGCACCGCTCAGCGGCGGTGTTGTTGCCGATTTTGAACGGACCAAGAAAATGCTCGCGCATTTTGTCAAAAAATCAAAATCCGGCGGTTCGCAGGTTTCGACACAGGCTGTGATGAGTATGACGTCGGACGTTACACACGTTGAACAACGTGCCCTTCTCAACGCGGCGGACGAAGCTCATATTGGAAAAGTATATGTGATGGAAGAAGGTTTGGCAGCAGCTTTCGGCGCCGGCGTCTCGCCGAAAGATAAACGCGCTTCGGCAGTTGTTGACATCGGTGCCGGCACGACCAATATTGCGATCATTGCGAAAGGTTCAATTATTCATTCGACCTCGGCGCGAATCGGCAGCAACGAGATCAATGTCGCTTTGTCAAGTCATATCAGACGACATCGCGGGCTTCAGGTCGGCGATGAAACAACCGAAAATCTTAAAGTGCATTTTGCTTCGACTTATTTGCCCGAAGATATCGCCAAATCAATGACAATTCGCGGCCGCGACGTGCAAACCGGAAGTCCCGGGGCAGTTGAAATTACAACCGGCGAGGTTTATCCGGTTGTTGAAAGCATTGTGCGGCGTGTTGCTCAACTCGTCAGCGACACTTTAACGGAACTGCGTCCCGAAGTTGCCGCCGATATTTATGACCGCGGAATTATTTTGACCGGCGGCGGCGCGCTGCTCAACGGACTTGACCAATATATTCGCGGATTTGTAAATCTGCCCGTCATTATCTCGGATGAGCCGCGTTACGCGACGGTTCGCGGCCTTTTGAAAATGTATGATGAACCGGAATTGCTCGAAAAAGTGTCGCGCAACGAACTTAGCCTGATACAAAATGCCGAAATTCCTTTCGAAGCTTAGAGTTCAGAGTTACGGCTTGAGCCGTGAAAAAAAACGGTCGCCTTTAATCTGGTTCGGATTTTTCCTGAAACCAACTTGAAAGCGACCGTTTTTCACGGCTAAAGCCGTAACTCTGAACTATTTACTTGCCTTTAAAATTCGGTTTGCGTTTTTCCAAAAATGCGGCCACGCCTTCCGTTTTGTCTTCCGTCGAAAAACAGATCGC
>JANLTD010001264.1:0-3665 GCA_031362765.1 Acidobacteriota bacterium
ACGTCCTTGAAAAAGGCTTGAGCCATCGAATTATGAATGCTTAAGCCACAAAAAAGGACGTTAAAACGCCCTCTTGAAAATTATCATCAAATTAACCGCGCCATAAATAGCGCGGCTAAGTGCCGCGCTCGCGCGGAAAGCCGCTCAAAGCGGCTGGGGTCAGCCTAATTAACGTGTCTTCCACTAAAATACCAGTAGAACCCTTTTATTAATTGCCTAAATGATTCAAGAGCACATTTGCTACATTATTTTCTTCAAGGCGCGGATTGACACGATTTTCCACCGCACCAATCGTTATTTCGTTCCGGCTACTCGCCATAAAATATTCGATCTCATCCATTTTGCGCGGCAGGTTTTTGGTCATCCATTCAACTCCGTTTGGTGTCACGAGCATATCGTCTTCGATGCGGACACCGATCGTTTTGTATTTCTCAAATGCCGGACGAATCTTGTTAAGCCACGCATTGATTTGGGGTTTCGACGAATCAAAATAATTCAGCGCGTCTTCTCGAACGTAGATTCCGGGTTCGTTGGTCATAATCATTCCGGGTTTGAGAATCGTATTATCTTCGCCGACATCGTGGACATTCATCCCGAGCCAGTGCCCCCAACCGTGCATATACCAGATAAAGGATTGCGGAATTTTTGTGCCGGGAATGTTCGCGCCGACCGCCGTAATCAGCCCGATTTTGGCAAGTCCGTTTTCAATCACATTTCTGGCAGCGTCAGATGGCTCGGAAAATTTCGCACCCGGTTTGATGGTTTTTGCAGCGGCTTCTTGGGCGTCATAAACAATTTGGTAAATTTCAGCCTGTTCTTTTGTGAACTTCCCGTTGACAGGGAATGTCCGCGTCACGTCAGCCGTCAGATGATCGTATTCCGCGCCAACATCCATCAGCATTAAATTGCCCGGTATGACCTTGCCCTGAGATTCTTCGTAATGTAAGGTTGTCGCGTTCGGACCGCAGCCGACGATTGAGGGATAACCCCAGAAATCGGCGTTGCGGCGGCGGAAAACATATTCGATCTCGGCTTGCGTTTCGTATTCCATCGTGACCTGCCAAGAGGTTGCCATCGCCCGCATATGGGCTTCAATGGTGATGTCTATCGCGTGCTGTATAAGTTTTATCTCGTATGGCGATTTGATCTGGCGTAGTTTTGTAAAGATGGGTTTTGCGCTCAGAATTTGATATTTTCCGGTCGCGTTGTATTTAATAACCCCGGTTTTATCGTCAATTGAAACCGTTGCGAGCGATTGCGCCAAATCCCATTCACGTTGGTATTCCCGTGTGTCTTCAACTTCAAAATCAAATTCGGGGATCAGTAAATAAAGGTTTTGTAAAGCATTAGTTAGAACAATTTCATTTGCTTTGTTGATTTGTTTATTGATCAACTGGTTAAAAAACTTTTCGTACTGACTTGCTTCGAGAACGTTTTTGATGCCCGAAATATTCACGGCTTCTTCGGTCGAATACATATGTCCGTTCCACGTTTCATTCTGCGGATCGCGTTTTGGAATAAATAATATTGATTGCTGTGTGTCGCCGGATTTGACAAGAACCAGCGTCGCGTCTTTTTGTTTTAGATTCGTCAGATAATATAGGTTATTTTCTTGGCGATAGAGAAAATCAACATCGTTGGCATATACCTTTGGCTGAGTGCTCATCAGGATCATCACGGAATTGTCCTTCATTTCAGCGAAGACTTTGGCGCGGCGCGCGGCAAGTTCTGTTTGTCTTTCAGCATCGGAAATACGCGGCGCAGGCGGCGTCTGACGGATCATCTTTGGCGGGGTGTTGTCAGGCGCGATAGCCTCGATCTTAAAAGGTAATATCGCCATTGAAATTGATATCAGCGAAACAAATACGATAACTTTCTTCATTATTAACCTCACAAAAATTGTTTGAAACATTTAGCGAAACATTCACCGAAAAAAAGTAAATGTTTAGATTTTTGGTCTTTGGTTTTTTGAAAGAAATTGCAGATTGGCGATGAGTTTTCCACCAATTTCCATATGTTTCTGAAATTTTGATTGAAAATCAAGGATTAAACCTTGAATAAAACCAAAAACCAAAGACCAAAAACCAAAGACCCATTCAGATACGAAAATCCGACATTTTGATCTGTTGATTCTACTGAACATTGATCTCAACATCTTTTGATGCCGTATTGCCGAAATAATCGGCGGCAAAAACGCGCAAGATATAATTACCTTTTTCAAGTCCGCCGACATCAAGAAAATCTTCTTTTGATACGTTTCCCTGAACCTTGTTGGTGGCGATATAGTTAAAAATTGTTTCACCGGTCGCGCCTGATTTGCTTCCCAAAGCATAAACCAGCTTAACGGCTTCGGGTTCGGGCAAGCGGTCAAAACGAATCGTCCATTGCGGTTCAGTAAGAGGAGTTTTATCGTTTTTTAATAGTTGATAACCAATCGAAAAAACGCCCAGTCGACGCCTTTCGGCATTTCCGTCCACTCGGTCGTAGGCCTTGACGACGATGCGGGTTTTTCCGCTCAAAGTGATACGAGAGGCTTTGTTTTGGGTTTCAAAATCAACCCAGCTTTCATTATAAAGCGAAACTTTTTCGATAATAGGCGCGATCTTGTCAGAAATATCCGGAAGGATCAGCGCGTCGAGAGCGTTCATTTCTGCGCCGCTACGGCCCGCGATCAGATGAACGTGATTCATCGAATTTAATGTACCAACAGCTTCGCCGGCTTGAAATTGTGAGCCGCGCGGAACTCGCACACCGACGAGCTTTCCATTATCGTCTTTTGAAAAAAGAAATCGTTTGTCATCGAAAAGCTTGTCGGTGCGGTCGCGCCCCAAACGAAGATGAATATAGCCGAGCGTTGGAAGCCGGACAAGCTCGCGCAATGATGCAAAGTTTTCAGCCGCGATCGGCCGCAGGACTTTTTCTGTTCGGATAAAACGAGCTGTTTCGCCGTAACCGCCGACAATATCAAGTCCGTTATGAAACCAAACCTGATCGTTTCCATCTTTTATTTCCCCGCGAACTTCGCCGAGCGTTCCGGCGATCTCGCGCTTTTTTTCAGGTGGATCATATGACCAACGCGGCTCAGCTAATTTGCGGAAATCTGCGGCTGAAACTCGCATCATTTCAATATCTTCAGGCGTAATTGTTTTACCGATCTCGTCGCCCGTGAAAACTCTTACGGTTTGATTTTCGGAATCCGAAACAAAAAGATTGCCTGTTTCGTCCAATGCCAGACCTGACGGGCGATTAAAACGCGAATCATTTATGTTGCCGTCGGCAAAGCCGCGTCTGTCATTGGAAATTGTTTTGACGATCGGTATGATCCGGTTATCAATAACGCGAATTGAGTTGCCGTCTGCAATGTAAATCGTGCCTGTTTTATCAATTGTAACAGCTGTTGGTTGAACAAAAAAAGCGTCGGATAAATTGCCGTCAACCAGATTTGCGGTACCGTTTCCTGCCAATGTCCAGGTTTTGCCGTCCGATTCGACTATCCGCAGACGACGATTGTTTGCATCGGCGACAATGATCTTTCCGTCTTCGGTCATGGCAATTCCGCACGGCGTATCAAATTTGGCCGATGCGCCGACGCCATCTGAAAACCCTTGAGAACTTCCCGCAATTGTCGAAACTTTCCCGTTTTCGATAACTCTGATCTTATCATT
>JANLTD010001285.1:0-1819 GCA_031362765.1 Acidobacteriota bacterium
CAATCAGCAACTATTGTTCCGGCACGAGTTATGAAACTTGATAAAGAATTGGGAACGATTGAGGCCGGAAAAATAGCCGATCTGATAATCGTTGACGGTGATCCGCTTCGGCGGGCGTGTCGGCTTTCATATTGCCAAGCGGGATTGATCCGCTATCAATATAACCGGCAAGCAGCAATCTCGGCGCAATCTTGATGCGCTCGGATTTGATCGCATCACGAAGCGGAGTAATAAATTCAAATTCGTTTGCCGCATCGCGCATAGTGGTTATTCCCGCCGCCAACGAGGCCGGAAACCATTCTGCCTGGGTGGCGTGTGCGTGCGTGTCCCAAAGTCCCGGCAACAAAGACTTTCCGCGAGCATCAACGAGGCGAAACCCTTTTGGAACTTTTGTATCGGTTTTTTTGCCGACTGCTTTAATGCGTCCATTTTCGATTAAAACAACGCTGTCCGAAATTGGTTCGCCGCCATTTCCATCAATCAAAAGGCCGCCGACGATCGCAAAATTGTTTTCTTCCAAAGGTTTGATCTGCCGGCTTAATGCTTCGAGTTGGTTTTCCGCGTCTTTGGCAGATCGGTCAACAAAAAAGGGTAATAATGTGTCGTAGCCTTCGCGCAAGGCTTCAAATCTATCCATTTCGGCATCTGCGCCAACCAGTGCGATGAGGCGTTGCTGCTTGTCAAACCAGACGGTTTCACAACCCCACATTGCGCCTTCCAGACAATAACGCGAAAGGGTCTCATTTTTTCCCGCGACAGATATTTTGTCCTCTCCCAAAAACTTCAAATTTACGTTTCCGCCGGGAAAAATTGGCAAATTGTCTTTAATTCGGTTGCGCTGCCAATATCGAAACAGCATCATTTGCGGCGCAATCGGGGCAGGTTGTGCGATTGTGAAAAATTTGCCCGATAACTTTTCCGTTTTTGTGTTTGAGCCGTTGCGAATGGTTACGATGCCGCCATTAACCTCAATTTTGGTATCAACTTCGGTCCGCGTCGAAGTGCTGCCTTTGCTTTCAAACAAGATGGGTTGATAATCATTTTTCTTGACTTTCAAGGATGATGAAACTGAAACTTTGCCGCCGATAAAACTTAAATCAAAATTCGTTTTTAATAGAAGTGATTCACCTTCAGACGTAATATTGTAAGTTTCAGTACCGATTGGTAGCTGGTATTTGTATAAAATAAATTTACCTTGTTCAATTGGCTGTTGAGCCGCCACCGCGATGAGACCGCCCAAAAGACAAAGACCAAGATTCAATAGTGTTTGCAGAAAAAATAATTTCATCGTTTTCTAAATTCAGAGCAAAATTCGTTTTGACATTTCTTAAGTCGGAATTCAAGGCTTTTCCATCAATTGTTTATACGCGGCGGCGGTTGCCGGAAGAAACACGTAGTTTTCAAAAACAAAACTCCTATGTTGCGAAGCGCCCGCAAATAATTTTCTAAACTCTTCTAAATTAACCTTTTTTCGCATTTGTTCGAGCGTTTCGCCGCTTTGAAACGAACTTTCGCATTGCGATTTGATTGAAGCCAAAAGCCGGATCATTAAACGAATATAAGCGTCATCGCGCATCACGCCGCCGTGCCCGGGAATGATGGTTTTGGCGTTTAATTTCAAAAAATTTTCGAGTGTTGCGCCATATTCCAGCGGATACGAAGTCGAACCGATCAAGGGAATCGGATAAACCGTCAAATCTCCGCTCGCGACAATCTTTTCCTTTGGCAAATAGACGACCAGATCCGCTCCGGTGTGCGCTCGGCCAAGAAAAAGAATTTCGATTTTTCGGTTTCCATCGTCTAATTCCAAACGATCATC
>JANLTD010000784.1:0-2363 GCA_031362765.1 Acidobacteriota bacterium
CCAGCTTGCAGACTGCGATGTGATCATCATCTGCGTCCCGACGCCGCTTCGCAAGACGAAAGATCCGGACATGTCCTACATTCTGACCGCCGGCGGCGAGATCCAGAATTACATGCGTCGGAGCCAGCTAATCATCCTCGAATCTACGACTTATCCGGGAACGACGGACGAGGTTCTACAGCCGATGTTCGAGGAAAAAGGATTTTCGCTGGACGAAGATTTCCTGCTCGCATTCTCGCCGGAACGCGTCGATCCGGGCAATCCGCAGTACCAAACGCACAACATCCCGAAGGTCGTCGGCGGCTGCTCAGATGATTCGACCGAGGTCGCGGCGTTCCTCTACGGCCAGATCGTCGATGATGTGCATCAGGTGTCGTCGGCCCGCGTTGCCGAGGCGGCGAAGCTCTGGGAAAATACGTTTCGAGCAATAAACATCGGCATGGCGAACGAGATGGCAAAGCTCTGTAATGCTCTCGGCATCGACACGTGGGAAGTCGTCCGCGCGGCGGCAACGAAGCCTTTTGGCTTTATGCCGTTCTATCCCGGCCCGGGAATTGGTGGACATTGCATCCCTTTGGATCCGCATTATCTTTCCTGGAAGGCGCGGCAGCACGGATTTGATTCGCAGTTTATTACTTTGGCGGAGCAGATCAATTCGGGCATGCCGAAATATGTCGCCGGACTCGTCCGCGATGCTTTGAATGATAACGAAAGATCGGTCAAGGGCGCGAAAATCCTGATTCTTGGCGTGGCGTATAAAAAAGATATTGACGATATGCGCGAATCGCCGGCGTTGTCGGTGATTGATCTGCTTCGTTCACGCGGTGCTGAAGTTAGTTATCACGATGATTTTGTCGCGGAAGTGACTTTTGACCATTCTTATACGATCGGCGCCGGTGACCCGCTTTACAATCAGGAATTGACCGACGAGTTGCTCGCGTCGTCCGATTGTGTCGTGATCTGCACCGAACACTCAAACGTGGATTACCGACGCGTCTGCGAACTTGCATCCGTCATTGTTGACACGCGTAACGCTTTGAAAGAAGATTTGCGCGAAGGAAGCAAGGCGAAAATTGTTCGTTTGTAAGTTTCAAGTTCCAAGTTTCAAGTTCCAAGTTTTTTAGCGCAAATCTGGAACCTGGAACTTGGAACCTGGAACTCAAAATTATGATTAAAGTTTTGAATATTGTCGGAGCGCGTCCGAATTTTATGAAGATCGCGCCGATCGTGCGCGAAATGCGGCGGCGCGCGGGCGAATTTCTGCCGTTGATTGTTCACACCGGACAGCATTACGACGCGGCGATGTCCGATTCATTTTTTGTCGATCTGGGTATTCCTCAACCTGATTTTCATCTCGAAGTCGGTTCGGCTTCGCATGCGGTTCAGACCGCAAGGATCATGATGGCTTTTGAACCAATCGTTTTAGAAGAAAAACCCGATTGGGTTTTGGTCGTCGGCGACGTCAATTCAACGATCGCGTGTGCCTTGGTCTGCGCGAAACTCGGAACTAAAGTGGCGCATGTCGAAGCCGGGTTGCGGTCGCGTGACCGCACGATGCCCGAAGAGATCAACCGCATTTTAACCGATTCGATCTCCGACCTGCTGTTGACAACTTCTGAGGACGCGGACGAAAACCTCAAACAAGAGGGCGTTGCGGACGATAAAATAAAATTTGTCGGCAACGTGATGATCGATTCGCTTTTTTATAACTTAGAGAAATCGCGTAGCTCAAAGTCGCGTGAAGATCTTGATTTGATCGGGAAAGATTATGCGGTTTTGACGCTTCATCGCCCGTCAAATGTTGACGAACGGGAAGTTTTCAGCGGATTGCTCGACGCGCTTTGCGAGATCAGCGAAAAACTGCCAATAATTTTCCCGGTTCATCCGCGCACGCGGAGCAATATCGAGAAATTCGGTTTTGCCGAAAGGGTTGCAAACTCGAATATTCGCCTTATCGAACCGCTCGGTTATCTCGATTTTATGAATTTATATTCGGGCGCAAAGCTGGTTTTGACAGATTCGGGCGGTTTGCAGGAAGAAACGACCGCGATCGGGATTCCGTGTCTGACCTTGCGTGAGAATACCGAACGCCCGATCACTATCGAACTTGGCACAAATATTCTCGTCGGAACCAATCCGGAAAAGATCAAACGATCAGCGTTTGAAATTTTGGAAAACTCTTCACCAAAAGACGCAAAAATTCCGCCGCTCTGGGATGGATCGGCCGCGACACGAATCTGTGACGCCTTATTGCAAACTGCGAAGTGAAATTAACCACAAAGACACAAAGAACACAAAGGAAATTAGAAAAGTCTTTGTGTTCTTTGTGTCTTTGTGGTGAAAAATTACTTTTTACCGGCCTC
>JANLTD010000032.1:0-1910 GCA_031362765.1 Acidobacteriota bacterium
GAAAAACTCTTTGAATATAAGAAATACCAGCAAGGGATCGTCATCACTGACCGGATGGATTATCTCAACCCTTTGGGAAACAATCTGGCGTATGTGATGGCGGCTGAGAAACTTCTGAGTTTGGAAATTCCGGAAAGAGCCCAAGTGATCCGCGTTTTGATGTGCGAATTGCAGCGCATCGCGTCGCATATGGTCTGGCTCGGCACGCATTGTCTGGACATCGGCGCGATGAGCGTTTTCTTTTATTGTTTCCGTCAGCGCGAAAAGATCCTGAACCTGATCGAAGCGGCTTCCGGCGGACGTTTGACGCCGAGTTATTTCCGCATCGGCGGTTTGATGATGGATCTGCCCGCCGGTTTTGAACGCCGCGTTCGGCAGTTTCTTGAAGATTTTCCCGAAGCGATGAACACTTTTGACACGCTTGTCACGGGTAATACGATCTGGCAGTCGCGGACGAAAGGCATCGGCGTCATTTCGGGCGCAGAAGCGATTGATTGGGGATTGACCGGCCCGTGTCTGCGGGGCAGCGGTGTTGATCTTGATCTGCGGCGCGATAATCCTTATACGGGTTATGAAACGTACGATTTTGAAGTTCCGGTCGAACACGACGGCGACGTTTGGGCGCGCTTTAAGGTGCGGATGCGCGAATGTTATGAATCATACAAGATCGTTCGTCAGGCGCTCGATAGATTAAAACCGGGACCGACAAAAGCCGACGCGCCGAAGATCGTGCTGCCCGACCGCGACGATATGCGCAAACACATGGATTCGCTGATTCACCATTTCCTGATCGTCGCCGAAGGTTTCAATGTCCCCGAAGGCGAGGTTTATCACGCGATCGAAGCCTCGAAAGGCGAACTCGGCGTGTATATGAAATCGAACGGCGGTCCGAAACCCGAACGTGTTCATTTTCGCGGTCCGAGTTTTGTTAATTTGTCAGCGTTGCCGGTGATGAGCGAAGGCGAAATGGTTGCCGACGTGGTCGCTATTATCGGTTCATTGGATATTGTGCTTGGAGAAATTGACAGGTAAAAGTTATGACTGACAACCAGGAAAAACAACTTTTTAAAACCTTAGAAACGTTAGTTACAGGCGTCAATAAAATTCAATCTGATGTTGGGGAAATCAAAGAAACTTTGAATGAACATTCACTGATTTTGAAACGATTGGATGCCAAAACAGACAGTATTGCTGAAACGGTTATGAATCATGAAATTCGTTTAACCAAAGCGGAAAAGAATATTGAAGAATTACAAGGCAGAGTTCATTAGAAAGAAGTGATAAATAAACTCTTAAAATTTGGATTTTTACTTTGTGCTTGGAGTTTTAGCCTTAAATACTTTTGCTCAAAATAAGTGTAATTTACAAATTGGCATCTATGAATTTAAGGAAGTCGGAAGTTCCGAACAATTTCCGGTTCGGGATGCAAAAATAAATTTGGTTGATACAAAATCCAAGAAGTCTTTGAAAATTAGTAAAAATACGGATGTTCCGACATTTGCCGATATTCTCGAAGGAGAATATAAAGTAACTGTTTCAAAGGACGAATTTAAAAAAACCTTGGAGATTTTTTCAACTGATTGCAGTTTGGCAGATGCTCAAAATACGTTTTCAATAATTGTTTTTCTTTGGAAAGGAAGTTCCAAACAAAAAGTTGAAATTGGAAAATCAGGTGGCAGTAGCGGTTACTACGATATAAAGGGCGACAAACCGGTAGATAATGGCGCTGTTTTGTTGGCAAAACCTGAATATAGCACGGCCAGTTAGAGCATCGGGAGCGGTTAGTGTACAGGTTACAATTAATGAATTGGGTTATGTAATTTCCGCCCAAGCGATCAGCGGACATCCGCTTTTGCGCGCGGCGGCAGTCAAAGCCGCAAAAGAATCGAAATTTCGGATGATTTTTTTAG
>JANLTD010000064.1:0-7081 GCA_031362765.1 Acidobacteriota bacterium
TTCATATCTTTATAATTTTGGAACCACGCGTCACCGTGCCAAAAACCGCTTCAAGGCGAAACTCAGAGCATTTACCGCAAACTTTGACGAAATCCGGTTGATTGAACATATTGAAAAAACGGCGTTCCGGGCGGCAATTTATTTGGTGTCAGAAATGTGCCGTCAAAGCTCCAGTTACGGCGCGGCGGCATATAATTAACCGAAGTATCGTTTTCCCAGTTTGAAAGTGCCTGCGTCGAACGGAAAAGCGGAACGAACGAACCCGTATAACTCCACGCATTGACTGTGCCGTTGAGATTCCAGGTTTCCTGAAAACGCGGATAATTGATAATTCCGCCGTTACGCCGCAAACCTGTCGCATCTCTGCCGGGCGTTTGCGTCAAACTCGAAAGCGTCGTACCGGCAATGATTCCGGCACGAACCGCCGTGCCTTCGATGGTCGAAGCACCTTCGTCCGCCATTCGGTAAGCCTCGCCGCCAAGACCTCGGGCATTGCCGCTACCTTCCGGGTAAAGCGCGCTGGACGCGTCAAACCAAGTTCGTGAAAGCGGGAAAAATGCGTCGCATACAATAGATGCCGGCACTTGTGCGCCCAGATAGCCGCCATCGTTCAAGGTCGAACCGCCGACCGGAATACTGCTGACGCCGGTCGTGTTGAAATTTCCCCAGATATAAACCATATTTTCCGACGAAATCGTGATGCCCTTGGTCGGCGAAAGTTTGCCTGCGGCGGCCGTTGTGCTTAATGTTTCGCCGTCAAATAACCGAACGCCGCGGCGAAAGTAATTGTTGGCGTTGAAGGTGCTTAAGACCGTGTTGGCACGCGTTAGTCTGCCGGTAACCGGCAAGTTTCTCGGTGAAGGCGCGGTGCCGATCGTTCCCGAATCCGGCAATTCCAGAACATCTTTCTGCAAGGTTCCCTTTTTGCTCGTGCCGCCGACATTCCAGCCGAAATCAATCACATCTTCGCCTGCATCCAATGTTCCGTTCGGACCGTAAATATCTTCGTTGTCAACGATTCCGTTTGTACTTGCAAAAGAAGTTCCATTCGCCAGATATTCCGCCTTGACGCGGTCGCCGCGGCGATCTGAAACATACACGACGTAGCCCTCGTCGCCAAAAATATTTGTACTGACGGCCGGAGTTCCCGCAAGCAAATTCGCATCATAAACGCCGTCAACCCAGCGCGCCAGATTCCGCATATTAAGTTCAACGACACTTGTCACGCCGCGCGTATAAACTTCATATTCGTCCAGAGTGCTTCGCACCCATCCCTCGCGGACGTTATAGACGTTGATCGGCACAATCGGGTTGTAAGTTCCGCTCGGCGTCGCTTGTCTGGTAATCGTTCCGCCGTCTTCATTGGCGGCGGCTTCGGTCGTGTTGATAAAACCCCGATTCGCATAAAAAAGCGTTGACGGATCGGCAATTTCGCCATCGGCGATAGATTGGTAATTGCGCGTTAAATTGACCAAATTAAACGAATTTCCGCGGCGGTCGCGGCTTCCTTGGACGTATCCGGCCCACAGCGGTCTTTGGAGATAAACGATGCCGTTCGGTTCGCCTTCGGTGACGCCCATACTCAAAATCGCTTGCGTTACATCCAGTGTTGTGCCGTCCGGTTTGACGATCTCGATCAAAATTCGGCCGCGCACACCCGACCCTGGCGGAATATAGTTTCCGCTGACCATTTCGCCCGCCGATTTAACTCCGCGAACAACTTGCGTGCTGGTCGTTATCGTCGCATCCGGATTTTGTTGGGCGATTGCCGAACCACTGATCGTTCCTGTATTGGAAATCAGTTTCAAAACGTTTCCGCCATTCAGGGCTGAGGGCGTGAAAGCCGACAACAAAACGCCTTTTCCGACCGGAATTCCCGCGACATTTGCCGCACCGCTGCCGGCTGTTTCATCATCGATCAGAATTCTGATCTGCGATTTGCCGTGATAACGCGAAGTCGAAAGAATTTCATCATCCGAAGACAGTGAACGTTTGACAACTTCTGCCGGAGAATTTCCGGCAAGTTCGAGCGGCAACCGTAAGGAAGACGCGCCGGTCGTTTGCGTCATAATTTGTCCGCCGAAACGATTTGGAACACCTGACGCGGCCGATCTGACCGATTCGGTTTCCCAGGTTGAATTGGCAATTCCATTGGGACTATTGGGGAAAAAACCACGCAATCCCGAAGTGCTGCTGACAAAATTTGGTCCTCCAACCGTTCCCGAGCCTGATTTAACGCTCCCCTTCCCGAGCGTGCTTTGGACGTTAATGCCGTTGACCTCGACATAAACTTCCGTGTTGCCGCTTGAGGTATTCGATTCGCCGCCGCGTGTCGCATCGCGGACAAATTCGCCCGCCATCGTCAAACGATTCAGAAATTTTGTATTGCGGAGCGCGTAAATATTTTTGTTGCTGTGAATCCGCCCGTTAAAGGTCATCAGCGGTCCCGGATGAATTTCGATGTCCTCGTTGCTGAACATCCCGAACTGGAACAGCGGGACAAGATAGTTGTTGTATTCGCGGTCGAGTTTGACTTCCGTGCGCGTTGCGCTGCGCGAAGCCGTCGAACTCATTTTGTATGGAATAATGCTCGCGTAAAGTCCTGCATAAGGGCCGTCAGGAATATTGACTCGAGGATAAATGGTGTTCGGCAATCCCTGAATCGCACGCAATTCATTTAATTTGTCGGTGTCTTCGGCAAGAAGTTGAGAAAACGTAAACCCTTCGAGAAGAAGCTCATTCGGCGGAGAACCGGCAATTGTATTGAGGTCTGTAACGGTCGGATTCATCTTGCGGCGAAAAAGATTGCCAAAATCATTTGTCATTTTTTCCAGTCCGGCAGATGAAGCGTAAAAAGTGTGCGAACGCTGCAGATCGCTGCCCGCGATCCGGGCTTCGCTTGATGAAAAAGCAAGGGCCGTCAACGCGACAACTGAAAGAATCGCCACCATTATGATCGCAATTGCCAACGCTGCGCCGCGCTCATTATTAAATTTACTATTTGAAACCAATTCTTTTTGCTTTTTTTGCAATTTTGCTTTAATCATTCCGCAAACCTCCAAATCCTTACCGCGTCAACCGCCCTTCGTCGTTCAGATAACTGACTCCGGCAATTTCGCCGACATTGCCGTTTGTCCCGAAATAACGGACCTTTATCTCAATTTTTTTCATCGAACCGCTCAAATTCGTGATCGTTATCTGCCGCCGATAGCCGCTGCGAACAAGCGCCGGATTGTCAACATCATCCGCGGTTCCCAAGATTCCGTCCGGTCCGGCATCGCGCAGATCGTCATCCGTTCCGCTCACTCCGTCCGGTCCGGGGTTGAGTGATAGCTCCTTAAAACCCGTACTGAATCCATTAAACATTGCCGGCGAATCTGTATTGTCAACGCTTCCGACATTAGCGATTTGCTTGAAATCGAGCCGACGCGAGTTTCTTAAAGTTTCAATTTCCTCGACCTGTCCGACGATGATGGATTTAGCGCTGGTGACATTACGGCTGATCGTCCCGTAATGAATCGCATAACTAAGCGCAGCAGCCGTCCCCATAAGCCCGATGGTCAGTATAAAAATAGCAACAACGGCTTCAATTAAACTGAAACCGTTTTGGTCTTTTTCCAAACTGTTGTCTGAGATTTTCTCAGTTTCATCATTCAACATATGCATTTACACCCTGGCTGTATCGCCAAACTTTTATTCGCCCGCCCGCGCCTAAAACTGAAACAGCAAACGCCGTTTCAAGCCGGTATTTATCGTGATAGAAAAACAATGCCTGATTTTGCGGGTTGTTACTGGCATCAATTACCGAACCATCGAGTTGAAAAGTCATTTCAACCGCGTTGCTCGAGAGACTTGTTAAATTTGTCGTATCGCTCAAGGCTGAGGTCGGAACGCCGGTCGGTCGACCGTATTTTACATCGTCAGATTCAACGCCGGAACCCGAAAGCTGCACGATCTTATTTTTCACATCGCCCAATGCACCAAAACTTCCGCCATATGTAACAGCTGTTTTGCTGGCGTTATCGTAGCGAAATGTTATCGGTTTTCTTTGCGACATCGCTTCTTGCCGCGTTTCGCGCAATGACGTGACGAATTGTCTTTGCAAGCCCGAAAAACGAAATAGACGTCGCGACGAAAGTATTTGGGGCAAGGCCAAAACTACAATTATTGAGAGAACCAATAGGACAACAATCAGCTCAGGAATGCTAAATCCTTGTTGTTTTTTCAGCTTAACTGTCCTAATACTAATTGGCGTATCCATTTTTTTCATCCTGTATAAACTGATCTTCAGAGATTTGATCTACTTCATCAAAGATTGAATAACTTGGTTTTTTCAGAAAAAACAATGTTGGTCGTGACTTTTATCCGATTTTAAATAGAAGATTATCTGAATTTACCGGCTGTTGAGAATGAAGTGTTTTTATCTTAAAGGGAAAATTTCCTGTCAGTCTTTGGTGAAAGATCGACAGGAAATTGAGGAAACGTAAAATTATCTTTTCATATCATGGGTCGTTTACTTCGGGCAAGAAACCTATCGGGCGAAGTTGATCCTGACTTAAGAAAGCGCAGAATAGTTAGCGGCGTTTCCAGTGGAAGTGTCAAAAATTGCTTTCGCGGATGCGGCATTTTGCCCAATCTTTTTGAAGCGACTTTCATCGTTCCCATGACCAATACCGCTAAAACTGCTGGTGGTATTGATCATAGGTAAGATGGCTTTCTTCAATGTCAATGATTGACCGCTTCAAACTACGGTTGTTTCGTAGTAGTCGGAACCGTGTTGGGTTGGATTGCCGGTGAGATCGGCGTGACATTTTGTTGAGTCGGTGTTTGATTGGTCGGAGTTGAATTCGACTGGGGATTTCCCATCGGCACCGGCTGAAGGATCGTCGTTGTCCGGGTTCCATCACTGACTTTCGACGGCATTTGATTTCCGTTATTGTCGGGACGGTAGATGCGCGGTGTGATGAAGAATAGAATTTCATTCGTCTGACGTGAAACTGCTTTGCGTTTGAACAAGTTTCCGAAAAGTGGAATTTTTGACAAACCCGGTGTGCGAAATTGGTCATCGCTTTCCTGATCGAGCATCGCGCCGCCGACCACGGTTGTACCGCCGTCGGGAACAATGACCCGCGTTTTCATTCTTTGCGTATTGATGCCCGGAATGCCCCCAACTATAACGGTTGTACTGATCGAATTGTTTTCCGTGACGACATCAAGCACAACCGTCCCGAGATCGGTGATCTGCGGCGTAACTTCAAGACGCAGCGGAACATTTACGAAGGTCGTGGTAAAGACCGGGCTACCGGTTTGGTTGCCGCTGTTTTGTGTTGTTGTTACGGGAATTTGCGTACCGCTTTCGATTATCGCATTTTGGTTATTCAAAGTTGTGACACGCGGTGTCGCAATAATTTTAGCCTGGCCTTTTTGCTCGCCGGCGGTCAGTAAAAGATTGATCTGGGCGGTTCCAAAAATGCCCGTTGTCAATCCGACGACCGTATTGGCGATCTGCGAACCTAAAGTTCCGTTCGGCTGTCTATTGATCTGACTCGGCAGGTTTATGCTCCCCGGAGTTGTGGTCGTGGTCGTGCCGGTTGTAGTTGTTGACGGCAGCGTTGAGCCGCCGGCTGCGCTGCCGTTTGACCCGAGCACGAGAGCTGAAAGCTGAACGCCCAGATCACGGCTGAAATTACGCGAGGCGATGACAATGCGAGCTTCGATTTCGACCTGCGGTTCGGGCTGGTCAAGCAAAATGACGAGCTGCCGAAGCGAGTCAATATTTTCGCGCACATCGGTCACGATGAGCGTATTACTGCGCGAATCAACCTCAACTGCGCCGCGTCGCGAAAGGCGCTTTTTGATCACGCCCAGGATGCCCTGGTCTTCGCCGCCGCCGCCGCCGCTCGACGTGCTGCCGCCCTGAAAGCTTGTTTGCGATGCACATTTACCGGCACAAGCGTAGTTAAGGCGAATAAACTCGGTGTAAAGCGATGCGCTGTCAAGCTTACTGCCTTCGATCTGCTGTCGAAGCTCGCCTTCCTTAGCAAGTTTTGCGGATTCGGCGATCCGCAGAATCGGGCCTTTCACCTGAACCGCCAGATCTTGTGATTCAAGAATCGAATCGAGCGCCATATTCCATGGAACTTCATTGACGTTGATCGTCACCGGAACAGCTTTGACCGAATTGTCGATGACGAAATTGATCCCGTATTGTTCGGTGATGTAATTAAAAATGTCGCGGATGTCGGCATTGACAACCTTTAAGTTGATCGGTTCACCGATAAATCCGGCACAGCCATAGGTTTTGCAACCTTCCTGCGCGGGCTTTTGTGCGGCAACCGCCAAAGCTATTGAACTGATAATAACGAGCGCGAAGATGGCACGGCGGCACACGACGCTTGAATTCCGAAGAAAATTCATGTTTCCTCCCAAAGTATTTTGATCTCTCTAACCGGAGATTTCGGGTTTTAATTTTTGAATGGAACGAGGCGCCGATCGCAGGAGCTTTCGGCTCTCAGGAAATTGTTAAGTTAAGATTTTTTGGCAACTTTAACCGGTTTTTTAGTCTTTTTATCCTTGACGGTGTCTTCCGGCCTGGATTCGGGTTGTTTGTTCATTTCGTCAACCGGCGAAATGATCATCGTCGGCGCAACGTTTTTTGATTCGGTTGGCGTAGTGGTCGTCGGAGTCGTCGCGCCGTTGTTGTTGGCAACAACTTCTGTCTTATTGGCGGAATTGTTTTCAACCGGAGTAGTTCCTTGAACTTCCTGCTGAACCGTATATTGACGCAGTGTTTTGTTTTCAACCGACGCGATGAATTTCTGGTTGCTCATTTTGACGACGCGGCGAAAAACCAGACGGTTTTCTTCGATCGCAACGAGCTGACCGTCGAAGAACTTCTCGCCCGGATAGATCGTGTAGGACAATTTGATCGGCGTTGCTTCGACCATCGCGGCATAGCCTTTCGAGGTTTTGAAAATTCCCGTGATCGCCATTTCGTCAAGCGTCAAAACACTTGTCACCTTCGGAAGCGGCTGACCGTTTGCGGCGGCGATCTCGCGTTGTTGTTTGTAATAATTGATTC
>JANLTD010000071.1:0-3825 GCA_031362765.1 Acidobacteriota bacterium
CAAAAGGCACTTCAAACACCGAAGCGGTTGAATCACTGACGCAGGCCGTCGCACTTGCGCCGAACAATTTTGACGCGCTGTTTTATCTCGGACGCGTTCAATATGTTTTGCGCGATTATCAAAATTCGCTCACAAATTTGCAAACGGCAGTGAATTTGCAGCCGAAAAATATCGAAGCACGATTCTTTTTGGGAACGGTTTTAGAAGCAAACAACGATCCGGAAAAAGCTTTAATCGAATATCAGGAAATCGTTAAACTAGACGAAGGCTCTTTTTATGGACAAGTCGGACTCGGTGCGCTGCTCGTCAAACAGGGGAAATTAGACGAAGCGGTCAAGGCATTAACTCAAGCGGTGTCGCTCAATAAAGAAAGTTTTGAAGCAAATTGGGCGTTGGGCCGTGCATTTGTCTTGCAGGAAAAATTTACGGAAGCCTTGGAAGTTTTGCAAAAAGCCGTGAATTTACAGCCTGCCCGAACAGATGCGCGGTATCAATTTGCGATCGCCCTGCGCCGTCTCGGAAAAACCGAAGAGGCGAAAATAGAATTTGATCTGGTCGAAAAGCTAAATAAAGAGTTTCGTGAAGGAAAAACTCAATAAAGAATGAAAAGAACTGTTTTCAAAAAAATCAGCGATCAGCGATCAGCGATCAGCAATCAGCTATTCCGAAAGTGTCTTTCAAATTTGTTGATCCTTTTATCAATCTTTCTTTTTTCCGAAAATGTTCTCGCTCAAAAAACAAAACCGACACCGAAACCTGTCACGCAGCAATCGGATGGCTTAACTCCCGTGTCGCGGCAATCCGTTGAGAAAGCGATCGCTTTTTTGAATCAGGAAAATTTTGCGGAAGCCGAAAAAGAAGTTCGAAATGCCGTCAAACTTTCGCCGCGTTCACCCGTCGCGCACAATCTTTTAGGTGTAATTTTAGATCAGCAAGGCAAATCGGTCGAGGCTTTGGCGGAATTAAATACGGCAATCAAGCTTGCTCCGGATTTTGTCAGCGCGAAAAATAATCTTGGAAAATTGCTTGCCACGCAAGGCAAATTAAAGGAAGCGCAAGCAGAGTTTGAAGCGATTTTGAAACTCGAACCGAATCATTTGCAGGCGCGTTACAATCTTGCCGCGCTTTACGCCGAAACCGGTGATTTTGCAAAATCGGCGGAAAACTTTGCGGTTTTGCGCGCAGCGGATCCGAATGATCCGCAAATTGCTTTTGCCTTTCTGAATGTCGCGTATCGCGCCGGTCTGACGGCTGAGGCAGAAGCGGCCGCTAATTTTTTGGAGAGTATTGCCGGAAACGATATTCGGACAATTTTCACGCTTGGAATCGCGCTGGCGCAAGGCGAACAATACGAACGCGCGCTCAAACTTTTTCAAAAAGTCAACGACGCTCAGCCCGACACTTTCGAGGTTTTATACAACATCGGTTTGGCGTTGGACAACTTGAAGCGGCAAGACGAGGCTTTGCAGTTTCTGTCAAAAGCGGCAGATCTGAAACCCGAAGCGGTCGAGGTTCATTTTCGGCTTGGCGTGATCGCGAGCGAGCGAAACGATTCGGTCAATGCGGTCGAAGAATTTCGTCACTGCATCGAACGCCAACCGCAAAATCCGTATTTTCAATATCTTTTGGGACGCGAATATTTTCGCGCCGGATTCTGGGAAGGTGCGATAAATTCTTACACGGAAGCGATAAAATTGAATCCCAAAGAAGTTGCCTATATTGTCGGACGCGCCAACGCCAACTACCGCAAGGGGGAATGGCTGGCGGCGGCCGCGGATTTTGATCTGGTCGCCCAAATGCAGCCTGATTATAAAGACATCGAATATTTGCGCGGCTATGTTCATCGGGCGGCGGGAAATTTTGACAAGGCGCGGGAGCTTTTGGAGAAATTTACGGCGAAAAATCCCGATAATGTTGAAGGTTTGACGAGTTTGGGCTATGTCGCGGTTGAGCAAGGACGTTTTGCCGATGCCGAAATTGCCTTGAAAAAAGTTTTGACGCTCGACGCCCAAAACCCGCAGGCTCTTTTTGACTATGCGCGGCTTTCCATCAAACAACGCGATTATCAATCGGCCGTCGGGCGGCTTGAAAAAGTTATTGCGGTCAATAAATTTAACCCGCAAGTCTATTATCAGTTGTTTTTGGCATATTCGCGGCTAAAGCAAATCGACAAGGCAAACGAGGCTCTGGCCGAATTCAAACGGCTCGACGCGCTCGAAAAACAGGCGCAGCAAGAACGGATCTTCGACGAACGAGCGCGGGCAAACAAACTTCTCGGACAACAATAGAGAACACAGAGTTACGGTTTAAGACAGTGAAAATTTGAATATCAGGCCAAATTTGTTTTGAGGTGAAATTAGTATGAGAGATAGAATTTTTATTTTTTTAATCATTTTACCGATCTTGCTTTTTTGTGTTTTTGACACCTTCGCGCAGGATTTTTGGATGCAGAGGTCATACAAAAGATGGACCAAGGAAGAAATTGTCAAAATTATTTCCGATTCGCCGTGGGCGCAAGTCAGAGAGGTCGAAGCCAATACGACGGAAGCCGGGTTTAATCCAATGGTCACGGTTAGGCTCCGGTCAGCTGTCCCGATCAGGCAGGCATTAGTTCGCCTGAAAGAGATCGAATCCGGCTATGACAAAATGGACGCACAACAACGCGCCGCATTTGACGAAAAAACAAAAGGCGTTCTCGATTGTCCGGCCTGTCAGGACCATTACGTTGTTACAATTTCGCCGCCGATCTCAAATCGTCGTGTCAGCAACGGAGTTTATGGATTGAAAAGCGCGACGCTCAAACTTTTGCAAGGAAAGGTCTATTTGATCAGCGATAAGGGCGAAAAGCGCGAGCTTGTGCATTTTGACCAGCCGAAAAGTGATGATGACGAAGCGACGTTTTTCTTTTCGCGCCGGGATGTGAAAGGAAATCCGCTTTTAACGAACAAAAACGAGAAATTTACATTCGTTTTCGACGCGGAAAATATCCCGATCATTGGCGGTTTGGCAACAACTCAGAGAAGAATTGTAACGGACGGAACAACTGCTTCGATTGACACTGATACGATCAATGTCAATCAATCAGGCAGGACTGTTCCGCGGCAGATTGTTTTTGATGTCAAAAGATTGTTGATTGATGAATTGGTTGAATTTTAATGAAAAGCAGATGCAAATAAAAAAATATCAAATTAGGTTTTTGGACTTTGGCTTTTGGGTTTTGGTTTTTACTTTTCTGACGAATTCAATTTCGGCCCAATCGCCGCAAGTGACAAAGGTCGAGCCGCCGAATTGGTGGGCGAATCATTCGATAAATCCGGTTCGTCTGCTCGTGCGCGGCGAAAATTTTCAGGGCGCGAAGGTCGTTTCCAAAAATCCGGTGCTGAAAGTTTCAAACTTTCGGGTCAACGGTCGGGGCGATTATTTGTTTTTTGACGTCGCAATTCCGAAAACAGCCAAAATCGGCAAATATGAATTCGAAGTTTCGACCGCAGAAGGCAAAACGAACGTGCCGTTTGAAATCCTTGCACCGCTTGACGCAAAAACGAATTTTCAGGGCATCACGAATGAAGATGTCATTTATCTGATAATGACCGACCGTTTTGCAAACGGCGATGCGTCAAACGATGCCGGCGCTGACCGCACAAATCCGCGAATGTGGCACGGCGGCGATTTTCGCGGCGTGATCAATCATCTCGATTACTTAAAAGAACTCGGAATCACGGCGATCTGGCTGACGCCGTGGTATGACAATACGGACGACACCACGACTTGCGACAAGCCGTGGTGTCCGATGGCGAGCTATCACGGCTACGGCGCGATTGATTA
>JANLTD010000098.1:0-1579 GCA_031362765.1 Acidobacteriota bacterium
GCCGTTTGCTTTAGCTGACGGAAAAATGAAGAATAAAGGAGAGGATTTAGCCAAATAACAAAAAAGAAATTCCTTTTTGCTTTAGCATAAATTAGGCTAAAGCGAAAAGGAAGATCAATTTTTAAGTTCGGCTAAAGCCAGTTCTTTCTTACACTTAGTGCCGTCAGCTAAAGCAGACGGCAATTCATAAGGCAGAACCTTCCAATTCATAAAGCAGATTTAATTTGCTTAGAATAGCGGCGAGATTTATCACGGGAATTTGCCTGATGGGGTGAAGGAACATCATTAAAACTAAAGTGAATAATTGATAAAGCAGAGTTTTGCAATATTTTGTGAAAGTCTGCTTTTGGTTTATCATTCGAGTTGAGGTTTTTATGGCGCAATACAATCTTTTGGCTACCGACACAGTTACGCTAAACGATATTTTCTCTAACGGAAAACGTTATGAAGTTCCTGAATTTCAACGCGATTATTCTTGGCAAGAAGAGCAATGGAGCGACTTATGGGATGATATTTTGGCGATAAAAGAAAATCGCAGTGAAGTTCATTATATGGGAGCAGTGGTTCTACAAGATTTTGAAAACAAGAATTTTAATATTATTGACGGTCAACAACGATTAGCTACCTTGAGTATTATCTCGCTTGCAATCATAAAAAGATTAAGTGATTTGGTTGAACCCGGAGAGAAAGACGATGAAAACAATGAACGCATTGAAAAACTTAAGGAACAATATATTGGAAAAAGAGATGCTGTTTCACTTAAGTATTCAAACAAACTTCAACTAAACGAAAATAATAGATCTTTTTATCGGAGTTTTTTAGTTCAATTGAAAGAGCCGAATAATATCCACCGCGAACCTGCCTCAAATAAACTGCTAAAAAAGGCTTTTGATTTTTATTATCAAAAGGTAAAAGGAGTATTTAATAAAAATAATGGCGAATTGCTGGCTGACTTTCTCCAGAATCAAATCGCTGAGAAGCTTCTTTTTATTCAAATAGTTGTCAAAAATGATTTGGACGCATATACCGTTTTTGAAACGCTAAATTCGCGTGGTATTGAACTCAGTGTTTCTGATTTGCTGAAAAACTACCTTCTGTCATTAACGGCTGAGAGTATTGAAGATAAACTACACGCCAAAGATCAATGGCAAAGGATTATTCAAATTACTGATTTAGACAAATTCCCAACTTTTCTGCGGTATTTTTGGCATTCTCGCTATGAAGTAATTCGTAAAGAGCAATTATTTAAGGCTTTGCGAAAATCGGTAAAATCTAAACAGGATACATTTGATTTGCTTGATGATTTAGAAAATTACGCTGCAGTTTATTCCGCACTTAAAAATCCCAATGATGAATTGTGGCAAGGCAATAAAGAAATTAGAAGACGAGTTAATGAACTTAGACTTTTTGGAGTGACACAGCCATATCCGTTACTTTTAGAATCATACTTCAAACTCCCCATTGCTCAATTTGAAGATATTTTAAGATTTTGCTCTGTTATCGCTTTTCGTTACAACGTAATTGGTAATTTAGACCCTAAGAGGCAAGAACTGGCATTTCATAATGCCGCTAAAAAACT
>JANLTD010000102.1:0-5414 GCA_031362765.1 Acidobacteriota bacterium
ACAATATCCCGAATATCCCCGATCTGGTCAACCACCGGAATCAGTGTAATGACCGTCCCGACAACGATCTGCCCGACGCTTTGGTCTTCGTTAAAATCCCCTGCCAATGAACCGCCGATCCATTTGGCAACATCCTTGACATCTTCCCACGTGATGCCCTTTTTAGATTTAAATTCGTGATAGACTTCGTATTTGGGCGGATCTTTGTCGAACCGATAATTGACTGAGGTAACGTCATTGGGAAGTCCGTCAATTCGCGCAAAGCCGTTTTGGTTGGTGGTCGCTCTGGCTAGTTCAGCCCCGTCGGGGGTCGTAATAATACAAGTCGCGCCTTTGATACCTTTGCTCTTATCGTTCAAGACACGATCGTCGGCATAAAGATATTCAACCTCGATCCAATTGGTTTTCGGACAAATTTGGACGGCCTTTTTGGCTGGTTTAGCGTTGAAATTCTTCGCTTCTTTGCCGCCTGCCGCGAGATACGCAGCCGCCCATTTTTTTCTGAGAGCGGCATCTTTCGGATCCGCGGTCAATTTACGACCACCGGTTTCCTTTGCCAATTCGGCATCGGCTTTGGCGACGGCTTTCGGGTCAAGCGGGCGTTTAAGTCGGGGCATACTATACTCTCTCCACAGATCTGAAATTCAACTGGTCATCAATCTCATCCATCTTTAACGTACCGCTCATATCTTTATCGCGCAGGATCTCACCGGCCCAGGAGGTTTGATCTTCGGTATCGAAACTTTGTCCGAGCAGCAGCATACAACCCAAAAATCGCCGAACATCACTGACTGCTGTAACATCATATGTTTCGGCGCGGTTGGTGCCGTCTTTGATCATCTGCCGCAGATCTTCTTCGCGCATTTCTGCGGTTTGTGTCGGATAATCATTCCGCAGTTCAATGACCATATCGTCGATAAACCGTTGGAAGGCGTAATCATCAAAGACCTGCATTTGTGCTTCACGGATAACCAGCATATTTATAATGACGTCGGAATATAAAGATTTTGCTTCAATAAATCTTTACAATAGCCTGATAAACTTCATATTTTGTATAACATAGCTTTTTATCAGTAGCAAACCGCAAGACTGCGTCTAACCGGGAAGCCGCGATCAATCGTTCATCAAACTGAAAAGGATCAATAAGAAAATCCTACTCCTCATCCTTCATCCCTCAAACTACGGGTGTGTCATATCAACAGGAACCACCCATTCGTCGAATTGCTCGCTGGTCAGTAAACCCAATTCGATTGCCGATTCTTTCAAGCTGATTCCCTTTTTATGTCCGTTTTTGGCGATCCTGGCGGCATTATCGTAGCCGATATGCTGATTCAAAGCGGTCACCAGCATCAGTGATTCACTTAAATACTTGTCAATCTGCGGACGATTTAATTCAATGCCGGAAACGCAGAATTCAACAAAACCTTTGCAGGCATCATTCAAAAGGCGCACCGAATGCAGAAAATTATGGATCATCACGGGTTTGAAAACATTAAGCTCGAAATTTCCTTGCGAACCCGCAAAACCGATCGCCGCATCATTGCCCATCACTTGCGCAGCGACCATCGTGATCGCTTCCGATTGGGTCGGATTGACCTTGCCGGGCATGATCGAGCTTCCCGGCTCGTTTTCGGGAATGACGAGTTCGCCGATGCCGCATCTTGGACCCGAAGCCAGCCGGCGCACATCGTTGGCGATTTTCATCAACGAGCAAGCCAAAGTTTTGAGCGCGCCCGAAGCGAACACAACTTCGTCGTGCGCCGAAAGCGCGGCGAATTTGTTCGGATGGGCGCGGAACGGCAACCCCGTCAATTCGGCGATCTTTGCCGCCGCCTTATCGGCAAATTCGGGATGCGCGTTAAGACCGGTGCCGACCGCCGTGCCGCCGATCGCCAGATCAAACAAACCGTCTAAGACTTGTTTTAATCTTTCAATATCTCTTTCAACGAGCGATGCCCAACCGCCGAATTCCTGTCCGACGGTTAAAGGCGTCGCATCCTGAAGATGCGTTCGGCCGATCTTGACAACATCCGCAAATTCCTTGGCTTTCGCATTGATCGCGTCCGCGACCGTTTGCACCGTCGGAACAAGGGCGGTTAATCGTTCAGCCGCCGCAATATACATCGCGGTCGGAAATGTATCGTTCGAAGATTGCGACATATTCACGTCGTCATTCGGATGGACGGGTTTTTTGCTGCCCATCGCGCCGCCCGCGATCTCGATCGCACGGTTCGAGATGACCTCGTTCGCGTTCATATTCGTTTGCGTTCCGGAACCTGTCTGCCAGACACGAAGCGGAAAATGCGCGTCCAATTTGCCTTCGATGACTTCATCGGCAGCTTGAATGATTAAATTCAATTTCTCTTGCGTCAATTTGTCCGCTTTGAGTTCGTTGTTGGTGATCGCGGCGGCTTTTTTCAAGATCCCGAGTGCGCGGATCATTTCGCGCGGCATCACATCAAAACCGATGTTGAAATGATGCAGCGAGCGTTCGGTTTGCGCGCCCCAGTATTTATCCGCTTCGACGGCGATCTCGCCCATCGAATCTGTTTCAATGCGTGTGTTTTTTTTGGTTGCTGTATCTGACATAAAATTCCGTTTGATAAAATTGCCGGTTAGCCTTCCGGTTGATTATACGTTGTAACCCGCAAGGAACAAAGCCCTCGCGTCGGCGTACGGCTCTTGCAAAGTCACGACCAAACGAATTGATTTTTGAGAGAGTTTAAGAAATTCCCCGCGGAAGACGCGGAAAACGCGGAAAGTGAAACCCAAACCTAAATATTTTTCCGTGTTTTCCGTGTTTTCCGCGGGCACACCAATCTTTCTTCCGACTTTGCAACTGCCGTGGTGCGCCGGCGGCGAGTTCATTTATGAATTGCAATCATTTTCTTAGCTGATAAACTAAAATAAAGTTCCGACTTTATCATTAAGGAACGTGAAAAAAATAACCTATAACAATCTTGTTGGTTCAGAGTCGGGCTACCGCCCGACGATTCGCAAGAGTCGTGCAGTACGCGACTCTGAACCGTTAGTTGTTTATTTATATCGTTATAACTCATTTTTTACACGTTCCTAAAGACAGTTTGCATCTGACAGATAGACTATGAATGAAAGAAGTTTAGACTCATTATTACCGGCGGAAATGGCGAAAAAGGCCGAAGATGTCGGCGTTGCGAAATCCCGGATGGGAGCTCTCAAGACTCTCGTTCTTTCCGTTTTGGCCGGTGCGTTCATTTCGTTCGGGGCGATCTTTGCGACGACCGTCACCGCCGGTTCGACAATGTCTTACGGCATTACCCGATTTATGGGCGGCTTTGTTTTCAGTCTCGGCCTGATTCTCGTAATTGTCGGCGGCGCGGAACTGTTTACGGGAAATAATCTGATCGTGATGGCGTGGGCAAGCCGCCGGGTAAAAACAACCGAGCTGCTGCGAAATTGGTTTTTGGTTTATGTCGGAAATATTTTTGGTGCTTTTTCGATCGCGGTCCTGATATTTGGTTCGGGACAATATTCATTCGGAAGCGGCACGGTCGGCGCGAATGTGCTGGCAATCGCCAAAACCAAATGCGAGTTAGGATTTCTGCAGGCGATCATCCTCGGGATACTGTGCAACGTGCTGGTCTGTCTGGCGGTTTGGTTGTGTTTCAGCGCTCAAACCGTGACCGGAAAAATTCTCTCGATAATCTTTCCTATTTCAGCTTTTGTGGCGGCCGGTTTTGAACACAGCATCGCCAATATGTATTTCATTCCGATCGGATTGCTCGTCAAAAACTATGCCCCTGCTTCGTTTTGGAGTTTGATAAATTCGCAGCCCGAGGCTTTTAATTCAATTAACTGGGAAAACTTTCTGATTAATAATTTGCTTCCCGTGACGATCGGCAATATCATCGGCGGAGCGGTTCTGGTGGGTTTGGTTTATTGGTTTGTTTTTCTGAGAGGAGCAGCGAAATCAGAATAGACCATCCCCAACAAAATCTCTTGTTCAGATAAATTTGCAATTCGTTTCATTAATAAGCGGCATCCAAATTGCCAATGAGAATCATCATAATAGCTTGTCAGGTTTTGCCAAAACGCATAACTTGTTAATTAACGATTAGATTGATTATACTTGGGAAGCCTTAAGTTCCAAATTGAAAATTGAGAATCCATTATGAAAATAAAATTAAGTCTTTTGATGTTTTTCCTGTTTATGTTACTGGGTGCGGTCACTAGTTCTTTCGGACAAACCGGGAACCTTTACGAAGATGAATTCGAAAAAGCGGCAAAATTTGCCGTCAAAGACGAGGGACAAAAACAAAAAGCGACGGTGACTTTGGTTTCAATAAAAAAAGGGGATATGCAAACTTCGGAGGGAACTTTAACCGTTGAACTTTGTTTGGAAGTGCGTTCAAAAAAACCGCGTAAAAAAGCCGTCAAACAATTTGTCAAAACGCTTATTTATCGAGATATGGAAGGAAAGTATTGGGTGAAAAGCTGGGTCGTCAAAAAAACGCCTGATTGCCAATAGATCATAACCGATCTTTTTTAGACTCAGGCATTTTTCAATATTCTTTTGAGTCCTGTTTTTTCTGATTCTCAAAGGCTAGAAAATGCGTGCAATTTTCAGGAGCGGCAAAGTCTCGTTCTTTGTCGCTTGTAAATCTGCCAACCAGTTTCCATCCGCCGGCCAATGTCTTAAATCTGTGCGGTCAATAACGCGGCGTTGCGCCGATATGATAGCCGCTGACGTTTGCGGTTTCGCTTTTCAAAAATTCCATCGTCAGCTTATCAAATCCGCGAAAATCGCAGACCGCAAAGTTATATTCGCGCTGAAGCCGATCTTCCTTAGCGGCTCGGTATTCATTTTGAGATGACCCGCCAAGCTGCGATTTCCGTTTCCAAACAAAAATATTTTCATAATTTCATTGAACGCAAATCATAAAGGTCTATTGCGGATTGCAACGAATTACCGTTCTGTTAAACTACTCTCACCAACAATTCAGGAGACCACAACTTAAATGCCGTCAACCCGTTTTTGCCTTATCGCAACTTTCATTTTCGCTTTTGCATTCAATGTTTTTATGCAAATTCCGACCGACTTAAAATCCCGTGCCGAGACAACCAATTTTGAAGAAACAAGCCGTTACGAAGATGTCATAGCGTTTATGACCGAGATGCAAAAACGCAGTCCGATGATCCGGATGGAAACCTTCGGAACATCGCAGGAAGGAAAAAAGCTGCCGTTGATGATTCTCTCCGATCCGCCGATCGCGACACCGGCGGAAGCCAAACGCGCCGGCAAACCGGTCATTTTCATTATGGCAAATATTCACGCCGGCGAGGTTGAAGGCAAAGAAGCCGTTCAGCATCTCGCGCGGCGGATCTTGTTTGGCGATCTTAAACCGCTGCTTTCAAAGCTGACGATCCTGCTCGCG
>JANLTD010000118.1:0-2370 GCA_031362765.1 Acidobacteriota bacterium
TGAAGAATAC
This sequence comes from Acidobacteriota bacterium, assembly GCA_031362765.1. Lineage (GTDB taxonomy): Bacteria > Acidobacteriota > Blastocatellia > Pyrinomonadales > Pyrinomonadaceae > JAFDVJ01. The sequence continues at coordinate 11 of JANLTD010000118.1, forward strand.
GAAAATATACTGAATGAGCGGACGAAAATCGTCGCCGTTTCGCACGTTTCAAATTCTTTGGGAACGGTTGTTCCGGTGAAGGAAATGATTGCGACGGCGCATAAATTCGGCGTTCCCGTGTTTGTTGACGGAGCGCAAGCCGTGCCGCATTTTCCGGTTGACGTGCAGGATTTGGACGCGGATTTTTACACTTTTTCCGGTCATAAAATGTTTGCGCCGACGGGCAGTGGGATTCTTTACGGCAAAAAAGAATTTCTCGACAAAATGCCGCCGTATCAAACCGGCGGCGGAATGATTCGCACGGTTACGTTTGAAAAAACGACCTACGCGCCGATTCCAGATAAGTTTGAAGCCGGAACGCCCGCGATTGCCGCCGGCATCGGACTCGGCGCGGCGATTGATTATCTGAACTCGATTGATTTTGAAGCCGCCGCGAAATACGAACACGAACTACTCGAATACGCGACCGAAAAACTCTCGGCGATCGAAGGCGTCCGCATTATCGGTACAGCCCGCGAAAAAGCGTCGGTTCTTTCGTTCATTCTGGAAAATGTTCACCCGCACGACATCGGCACGATCCTTGACCAGCAAGGCATTGCGGTGCGCGCCGGACATCACTGCGCCCAACCCGTGATGCAGTTCTTCGACGTTCCCGCGACGGCACGCGCTTCGTTTGCTTTTTACAACACGCGCGAAGAAGTTGATAAATTAGCTGACGCGGTGCATAAGGTGATCGAGGTTTTTGCGTGAAATGATTTTGAAGGAGCAAATGTTGCCGATGCTTACCGACTCTTGTCCATCTTTTACGGACAAATGGGAAAAGCATAAAAGAGAATATGCAGATGAAGAAAATTATTTGATTTACATCGCATTAGGCGAGTTTGTTGGACATTTGATCGAACTCGAAAAGCATAATCAAACAAGCGAATTTGAAAATGTTTTTGAATTGGTAGAAAAATTCCATACGGAAGGCGAGCATTATGTAAAAGAAGCCACGACAATCGGGTTACTTGAAAGTTTACAAAATATTCTCGGAAACAATGAGGAAAAATTTGTTAGATATCTAAAACCTGAGTCTTTAAGGTGGTGGAATAAATTAAATAAATTCTGGAACGGAGAAATTAAATTTGTTGGAGAAACGATAAATCAAAAATGCCCGCGAAAGATATTTATCACGAGACGGTTAAAAATGCGCTGATCAAAGATGGTTGGCGCATAACGGCTGAAAATCTGCAACTCCCGTGGGGCGGAACGCAAACTTACATTGATATTATCGCCGATGAAATTTTTGTAGCCGAAAAAGAAGGGCGGAAAATTGCGGTTGAAGTCAAAAGTTTTGTCGGAAAATCACCTCTCACCGACTTTGAAAGAGCGGTCGGGCAATTTATTGTTTATCGGTTTGCGATGCGGAAAAAAGAACCGGAACGCGAACTTTTTCTAGCTGTCGAATTGAAGGTTTACAATGAGTTTTTCGTAAATCCGGATGTGATAGAATTGATCGAAGGCGAAAATTTAAAATTTGTCGTTTTCGATGAATTTAAAGAAGTGATCGTGCGATGGATAAACTAGAAAATTATCGAAATATTATTGAGAAAATTTTAAGCGAACAGGCTGCGCTGCCTTACGCTTACGACGACATTGAGCGTCGAACAGTCTTTGACCGCCAAAACGACGCGTACATTTTATATATTGTCGGTTGGGGGAATCGTCGGCGTTATCACGGGATAGTTACGCACCTGGACATTATCAACGGTAAAATTTACATTCAGCACGATGGCACGGAAGAAGGAATTGCGACCGATTTAGAGCGCGAAGGCGTTCCGAAAAGCGATATTGTGCTGGCTTTTCATGCGCCAGAATTACGGAAATATACGGAATACGCGGTAACTTAAAACGAAATTCATCGATTACCGCGAAAATCCCTAAATTATTATTCAACCGAAACCACAGTCACTGACTTTGGTTCCAGATTCAAAATAAGTTTACCGTTTTGAGCCTTTGCTGAAATAGGCTTGGGCACGACCGTATTTGGTTTTTCAAAGGTATTGACGCTATCCACTTTTGGCGCGGTGAGTGTTTCGCCCGTCGCGGATTTAGCCGTCATTCCGATCGCGTTCAAATCAATTTCAACTGCCCGGTTCGGATCCAAGTTAGTGATTTCCACCCACAATTTGCCGTTCTTATCTTTGGCGGCGATAGCATCCACGCGCGGCAGAGTGATGTCGCCGTAAGTGTAGGTTCCGGCGTCAAAAGTGACCGGCACAAAGGTCGCGTCCTGAAACGGCACATACATCTTAAAGACGTAATAGGTCGGCGTGAGAGTCATCTTTTCTTTATCCGTCATAATCATCGCCTGCAGG
>JANLTD010000131.1:0-4419 GCA_031362765.1 Acidobacteriota bacterium
TACGAAACACACGAAAATCACGAAAAAAAGCAAGAAAAATCTAGTATGTATTTTTCGTATTTTTCGTGTATTTCGTAGGCATAATAATTTCTTTTGGTTTTTCTGCTTTTTCGTCCGATTCTTTTTTGGCTTTCATCAGCGAAAGGCATAGCGTCCGCAGTTGGTCAACCGTTCTCAAACGCCGTGTAATTGCTTCGCTGGACATATCAACTTTCTTCATTTTCAATCCTTCAAAATTCGATTCCGTTTTCATCAATCGCGGAAATCAGTTGTGATAATTCATCTAAAAGCGTCGCCATTGCTATTCATTTATTTCGTCTTGTATTTGCTTAAACGTCTTTCCAGTGTTAGTAATCCATTCTGTGAACCCATTCGAGTTTCTTCCTAAAACCATATTTGCCGCAGCGCTTGGACTACTAAAAATTGCGTCTTCAGCAAATTCAAGTTTGTCTCCTATTTCTTTCATTATTTGCGTTTCAAGCAACTTTCTCCTTAATTTGCGATATGTTTCAGTGCAAGATGGAGATAATTCTTTTTTTGCTTCGCTTCCTTTTTCCACGATGTATCCTTGATCAGATTCATACATTCTTGCTTTGAAGCTGTTTGTTCTAATCTCATATTTAATTATATCTTGATAAGTTTGTGTTGAGCTGTTTTGTTCTGAATGTTGAATTGTCGAGGGAATCAAAAACTTAAATCCCATTACAGGAAGAATCAATTTCATTTGATCCAAAAAATACTCCATATCTGAAATATCTGCCTCGTGCAATGTCGGTAACGCCGGAGAATTTGCATTTTCAATTTCAGCAGTTTTAGCGTCAATTGCCAGTTGAACTAATCTTGATTCGAGATATTTTATTTGAGTTTTTGTTAAAAGCTCGTCTTTACTTATGAAGAATATAATTTCTTTGAAATCTTTAGACGGATCACTTAGGTGTTGTTTCAGTCTTGTTCTAATGTTTTCAGCTTCTCCGATATAAATTTTTTCATCGAAAGCCTCATCTCTCGGATCACCTTTTAAGAAATATATTCCAGGATTATCAAACTCCAATCTTCCAATAATATTGTTGATAGATGATCTTGGACTATAAATCGCTTTGCCAACCCAATTACCTATTTCACTAAGTCTGGGGCCATATTCTGTGCCATCAATCATATATACCGTGAGTTTTTTCCCCATACTTTTGTTTATCCAGATTTTTCGTAATTTTCGTAAAAGTGTTTGAAATTTATTAAATCGTTTCCAATTCGGATTTTAATCTTCTCAAAGCGTTTTTGTCCCGCAAAAGTCTTTCGATCAATTCATCGGCGTTTTTAACGGATGGCGGATTGTTGATTTTTTCCCGCAAAGTTTGGTTGATGAGGGTTTGATAGCCTATTTTAGAATTTTCAGCCTCATTTTTGAAATGCTCGACAATATCGGCATCGAGATAAATCGTGATGCGGCTTTTGGCTTCTTTATTTTTTAATATTTTATCCAAAAATGCAGGTCGCTCGATTCTCTTAAAACGCTTATTGAATTCTTCTTCATTATCTAAAATTGATTCATCAAAATCATCATTTTTCATATTCCTTTACCCTCCATTTTTCAGCCCGTCTTGCTGTAATTAAACGGATTTCATTATTATCCGTGTATGTAAATACAGCAAAAACCAACCCGTATTCGGCGGTTAGACCTGTTACGGAATAGCGAATTTCATCTTCCGAATGCTCTAAATCTTCACGATAAATTCCATACGGATCATCGAAAATATCGGTTATCAAAGCAAAATCAACTTTATGCTCTTCAATAACTTTTCGCTTTTTTGATTCGTCCCAGACGAACATAATTTAATATTATATGTATAATGTATGTATGTCAATAAATTTAACTCACAACCGGCGGCGGCTCCATCACGCTTTTGCAATTTTTGCAGGTTCGCAAGGTTTCATCAATGTAGAATCGTTTGAAAACGCCTTGAAACTGCGTCGTGATGTCGCTTAAAACGAAATATTCTTCGTAAAGTTTTTCGTTGCAGCGTTCGCAAAACCACATCAAACCGTCGAGTTCTCCGTTCCGCCGTTGACGTTCGATGACGAGACCGACCGTGTTTGCGCCACGCACGGGATTGTGCGGAATGCGCGGCGGAAGCAGAAAGATCTCGCCTTCTTTGATCGGCACGTCAACCGAACAGCCGTCTTCCTGAATTTTGACGAGAATGTCGCCTTCGAGCTGGTAGAAAAACTCCTCGCCTTCGTCAAAATGATAATCCTTGCGCGAATTCGGGCCGCCGACGACCTGGACAATAAATTCGGCATCTTCGTAAACCAATTTGTTGCCGACCGGCGGTTTCAGCAGATGACGATGTTCGTTGATCCATTGTTTGAAATTAAAAGGTCTTCTGATCGGCATAATGTTCATTTTAGCCTACGAAACACACGAAAAGCACGAAAAAAAATACAAATGATGTAATGCGTCAGTAAAAAGTTCGGCATTCATATTTTTCATATTTTTAAATACTCTGTAAATTTAGTGTACAGCCAAGGTTGAATTGACGGGTCAGAACCGCCTGCGGTAGCGGGTGGTTGAATGTCGCAAAACGAAATATCTTACTTTGGAACTTAAACCATCTGCTACCGCAGACGGTACTGACAAATCAGCCAATCCGTCAATTCAACCTTGACTGAACATTAGTTTCTTTACGATTTGAAATTTCAGATCTGAAATCTCAAATTATATTTGAAAGGCGACAATCAATTGTAAAAAATTAAATCAAGAAATAAAAGCAGTTTGTTTCGGAATAAGTGATAGGTGATAGGTAAGTAACACGGGTAAAATAACATTGCCCACGAAAATATGATAACGAAGTCCAGCAAATCTTTAGTTTGCTGTTCAACTTGAATTAAGTTCAATGACCACGACAAACTAAAGATTTGTCGGACTTCTGCCAAACATCTGATTTTTGAGATGGGTAAGGTTATTCAACCTTTGTTACTAAACCCCACTTATCACTTTTCACCTATCACCTATCACTTATTCCGAATGACAGACAGATGCATTACTTCGATGTTAATTTCACCTGAGTGCGTCGGTATTAGATCTCCCTGTAACTTTTTATTGACGCATTACCAATTGATTATTTTCGAATATTTCGTGTTATTCGTAGGCAGATAAATCTAAAATTCCAAGATCTTATTAACGGTTCGCCAATTTCGCGCCGTTGCGGAAACTTTCAGCTTTTTGCCGATGTAGTCTTTGCCCATCAAAGAGTCTAAAACGCTGATCCGAAGAAGACAAAATATCTCGCGGTTGCGGACGGCGAACTGCTCGTTTTGGTTATTGTGTGAAAGTAGTAATTCGATTTTTTCTTGCGGTAATTCTTCATCCAAAAAGAATACGTGCAGATCTTTGTCGTTTTCAAATTGTCCGTCGAATGGATTGTTTTTTGTGATGTGTTCGATTTCAGCCAGCGAACGCACCATCACTTTGATCTTCAGCGCAAATTCCGCCTCGATGGCTTTTTCAATTCGCTCGGCGAGTGTTTTATCGTTTGATACGCCCGTTTCAAAAATCACGTTGCCGCTGTTGATATAAGTCTTGACATTTTGAAACCCGATCGAAGCGCAAACTTCGCGCAAGGTTTCCATCTTGACCTTATTTCGTCCGCCGACATTGATGCCGCGCAAGAATGCAATATATTTCATCTTTTTACTGACGTCCAAGTTGCCGGTAATATTTATAACGCAGAGAACGCAGAGTTTTTTAAAATTTCTGCTTGTTTTTTTCTCAGCGTTCTCTGCGTTGAAATTATCATAAATTTGATAACTAGAAACTTGGATTATTTAATCAATCGTTGCAATTACTTTCAGTTCAATGGCGATCGGCGTCGGCAACCAATTTATTTCAACGGTTGTCCGGCAAGGTTGATTTTCGGCAAAATATTCTGCGTAAATCCGATTATAGATTTGAAAATCGTCTCTCATATTCGTCAGAAAAACCGTTACGTCAACGATTTTGTCCCACGACGAACCGGCATCTTCCAAAATATAACGCACATTTTGAAACACCGAACGGCATTGCGTCTCGATGTCGTAGGAACTTATCGCGCCGCTTGCATCCAATTCAACGCCGGGAATTTTCTTTGTTCCTCTTTCTCTTGGGCCGACGCCTGAAAGAAACAAAAGATTGCCGACGCGCCGCGCATGCGGATAAAGTCCGACCGGTTCCGGTGCTTTTTGCGAATTAACGACATGATCCTGCATACCCGATCCTAACAAAACTGTATCATCCAGTTTAACAGCATTGGTTTTGAATCCGAACCCGAACGGACGGAGAAATAAATATGTGGAATAACTTGTCCCGGTCAGGGCATCTAAAGACGTAGCAATATTGTTATTTCGATGCCAGGGTATTATAAAATTTTGACTGACCTAACGGCC
>JANLTD010000181.1:0-4264 GCA_031362765.1 Acidobacteriota bacterium
CACCTTTTTCAACGGACTCGGCGGATTTAGTCGAACGGGAAAAGAATACATTACGATCCTTGGCGAAGGTCAATGGACACCCGCGCCGTGGCTCAATGTGATTGCCAACGACAAAGCGTTTGGTTTCCAGGTTTCGGAAACAGGCGCGGGCTTTACGTGGTCAATCAACAGCCGCGAAAATCGTCTTACTCCATGGTCAAATGATTTCGTCAGCGACGTGGTGGGCGAAGCGATATATTTGCGTGATGAAGAAACTGGCACAGTTTGGACGCCAACGCCTTTGCCGATTCGTGAGGCCGAACCTTACACCATCAAACACGGACAAGGCTACTCAATTTTTGAACACGAAAGTCACGGAATTGCCCAGGAACTTCTCCTTTTTGTCCCGCTTGATACGTCTGTCAAAATCTCGCAGCTGCGTTTGAAAAATAATTCAAATCGCCGCCGAAAATTGTCCGTGACAAATTACAACGAACTCGTTCTAGGCTTTAGCCGAAGCCAAACCGTGCCGTTTATCATCACCGAAACCGACCTGAAAAAAAGCACGATCTTTGCGAAAAATCCTTTCAACAACGAATTTGCCGGACGAATCGCCTTTGTCGCGTCGAATGCGGAAATAACCTCGCTGACCTGCGACCGCAAAGAATTTTTGGGCAGAAACGGAAGCGCAAAAAATCCGGCCGCTTTAAGACGCGAAAGGTTGTCGGGCAGAAACGGTGCGGGATTGGATGCGTGTGCCGTATTGCAAACAGTCATCGAACTTGAACCCAACGAAACCTATGAGATCGTGTTTTTAATCGGCGAAACGGAATCAAAAGAAGAAGCCGAAGCAATAATTTCACGCTTTCGAGAGAATTCAAATATTAAGAATTCATTCGATGATGTTTTGAAATTTTGGGATGAAACATTAGGGACAATTGCAGTTAGAACGCCGGACGCAGCATTAAACACACTCGTCAATAGCTGGCTTTTATATCAAAGTTTGTCGTGTCGGGTTTGGTCGCGTTCGGCTTTTTATCAATCCGGCGGCGCGTTTGGTTTCCGTGACCAATTGCAAGATGTGATGGCATTGGTTTATGCCAAACCAAACATTGCCCGCGAACAAATTTTGCTTGCCGCCCGACATCAATTTGTCGAGGGCGATGTCCAACATTGGTGGCATCCGCCGACCGGTCGCGGTGTCCGGACACGATTTTCGGACGATTTATTGTGGTTGCCGTTTGTGACAAGCTTTTATGTCAATGTAACGGGCGATAAATCAATTCTCAGCGAAATTGTGCCGTTTATCGAAGCTCCCGCGCTGCTCGAAGGACAAGATGATTCTTATACTCAACCCAAAATTTCAAATGAAGCTGCCACTATTTTTGAACATTGCACGCGGGCGATTGACCGCAGTTTAGCGGTTGGAGAACACGGTTTGCCGTTGATGGGTTCAGGTGATTGGAACGATGGAATGAGCAGTGTCGGCAACGACGGAAAAGGTGAAAGCGTTTGGCTGGGTTGGTTTTTAATTAATACTCTGACGGATTTTCTGCCGTTTTGCAGTGAAAAGAAACGGCAAACGAAATATAAAACACACATCGAAGATTTGAAAATCGCACTTGAAAAAAATGCGTGGGACGGTAACTGGTTTCGCCGCGCCTATTTTGATGACGGAACGCCGCTTGGCTCGGCGGAAAATGAAGAATGCAAAATTGATTCAATCGCCCAGTCGTGGAGTGTAATTTCGGGTGGAGCAAATCAACCTCAATCAACGCGAGCAATGGCATCGGTTGACGAATATTTGGTTCGGCGCGGTGATGGAATCGTGCTTTTATTTTCTCCGCCATTCGACAAAAGTTCTCTAAAACCAGGCTACATCAAAGGCTACATTCCGGGTGTCCGCGAAAACGGCGGTCAATATACGCACGCCGCAATTTGGACGCTGATGGCGTTTGCAATGCTCGGCGACGGTGATAAAGCGGGCGAACTTTTTGCTCTCTTGAATCCGATCAATCACGCTTCAACCCGTGCCGGATTGCACAAATACAAGGTTGAACCATACATTTTAGCCGGCGATGTTTATGCCCAAAATTCGCATTTGGGGCGTGGCGGATGGACCTGGTATACGGGCGCGGCAGGCTGGATGTATCGGGCCGCGCTTGAAACAATGCTCGGCTTTCATCTGCAAGGCGAGACGCTAAAAATTGAACCTTGCATTCCGCGAAATTGGCGGGATTTTGAGATCGATTACCGACACGGAAAAACGCTCTATCAAATAAAAGTTGAAAATCCTTCCGGCGTCAGTTGCAAGGTCATTGAAACTTGGCTTGACGGTAAACTATTGACATCAATAGATATTCCTTTAGCAAATGATGAGCAAACGCATCAAATAATTATTGTGCTCGGTGAAAAATCGGAAAAGCAGATTTAAGCTCTAAAGTACTTCGAATTAACAGTAGCCCAAAGGTTGGAAATCGAAAGATGATTGTGAAAGACCTTGACGCCGGTCAATGTGGCGATCTCATTCGCAACCTTGAGCGTTCCGACCGCCGCCGAACCGTGAATAAAACGAAGTTTCATAACTTCAAGAATTGTGACAAAAGAATAACCGAAATTTTACGCGAGCGAAGCAATAATGATCTGTTTCGGCGAGTTGCCGGTAAAGGCAGATTCGTCAAAATCGCCGTATTTGGCTTCGATGCAAAAGCCGTTATATTCAAAAAGCGCATCAAGTTCCTGCGGAAAAAACTGGCGCATCGTGAACGAAACGGTTTGTTCCTGTTTCCAATATTGGTTTTTGTAATGCCAATCAATATGATTTATCTGAGCCGCCGAATCGTAGCAAACATTGGTCGTAATAACGATCCAGCCTTCTTCGGTGCGGTATTCTCCGACAAAAAAACGTTCATTCGGATCGCGGTTCAGTAATTCAATTGACGGATTAAAAACCTCGACGATAAATTTACCGTTCGGCAAAAGATGTCGTTTGACGGAAGCCAAACACGAAGCAACTTCGGCGTTTGTTTTTAGATGTTGGAGTGCGTTTCCGGCGATAAAGATCAGTTTGAAATTCTGATTCAAATCAAAATCGCGCATATCCGCGCTGTACCGATTGGTTTCGACATTGCGGGCTTCGGCTTTTTCTTGCGAAATATTGAATCTTTCTTCAAATTTTTCGGTTCCCGAAATATCGAAATCATTTTCGGCAAGCGTCACGAGATAATTTCCCGTGCCGCTGGCAAGTTCGAGAACCGGCTGACCAAAACGTTTGATGGCGCGTTCGTAAAAATTGATCTGTTCGCCATCAGCCGGTTTTTGATGAACCAAATCGTAAAGCCAGGCCTGTTCGTGGAAACTGTTCATTTGTTATGGTTGGCGACAAGTGTGGTTTCAAAGTAAAAAGAATTTGCGATTTAAAATGTTGATTTGAAATCGGTGATAAACCCGATCGCAAATCGCAAATTACAAATCGCAAATTCCTAAGCCGCTAATCGAACATCATCTTCCGCTAAATCGTCCATAAACAGATATTTCTTCCATTCGGGGCGCGATTCTGCATAGTGACAAAGCAGAACGTGATCCAAGCCCAAACGCAGAAGTTTCTGCGATGTCAGCAAGGGCATTCTGGCCTGTTCGGGTGTCCGGTTTCCTTTGCGCTGATTACATTTTACGCAAGCCGCCACAAGGTTGTGCGGAGTGCTTTCGCCGCCCTGGGCACGCGGCAAAATATGGTCAAGTGTCAAGTCTTTAGCGTGTTTGTGTTCGCTGCAATACTGGCAGCGATAGCGGTCACGAATGTAAATTCGCGCCCGTTTCATAGTGGTTTCCTGACGGCGGCGTTTGACATGAACATATGTTCGAAGCCTGACGACCGAAGGAACCGGAAATGTGGTTGATGGCGAATGCAGAACATTATCGCCGTCGTTTTCTTCAACTGTTAATTTACCCGAAAACCACATACAAATCGCCCTCGCGACACCAATCGTGCCAAGCGGTTCATAAGAAAAATTTAAGAGCAAAACTCTACCCGTTATCAATGGAATCACCTCCTTTAATTGTTATTGTTTATTGGTTTATCTCAAAACAATACGGACGTTATCGCAATATCTTGTGCAAGTTGTTAAGAACTGCCAATATATTAACCGATTTTTACCCGATTTGTATATGAATTTTTTGTGAATTGGGTAATGCGTCAGTAAAAAGTTAGATCTGCCCACTAAACACACGAAAATCACGAAAAAAACTCAATTATTGTTTTATTTTTAGTTTGTTTCGTGTATTT
>JANLTD010000236.1:0-23217 GCA_031362765.1 Acidobacteriota bacterium
TTGATTCCTTATCGAAAATTATTCCGACAAGTCCCGGTTCACCATTAGGCAGACGCTCGGCAAGCAGGGCATTCGGGTCTTCAACGGCGAAATTGGTTTTGACATATTGCTTCATTTTCTCGTCGAATTCTCTGACCAGTAGAGCGTTGAAACTCTTGATCGGACGGGCGATTAATTTTCCGGTCACGGTCAGCGCATCAATAATGAATGGACTTGCCCCGATGATGACCATAAAGATAACGGTTCTGATCCCCCAACGAACAAGTTGTTCGGGGTCAATGCCTTTGTTATCCGAAAACCGGCGAAGGAAACCGATCCCGATAACAAAACTGCCGATGATCCAGGCAAAGAAAATAAGCACGGGCATTGCCGGTTTGATGATCACGTCGAGCAGCGATTTGAAAAGCCATTCCTGTCCGGTCTTCATCATATTCTGGATCTGCACGCTGAAGCTCGGCGCAGTCGGCTTCGGCGTGGTCGTCGGAATCGGAGAAGGCATAGGCGTCGGACTACTGGTCGGATAAAGAGTTTCAAACTGCCGCAAAACCGGGATCGGACTGCCGTCGAGCGGCGGCATATACGGGGAATTATTGTTGACCAGCAATAACAGATCATTACCGGAAATGTTTTGTCCGTTGATCGTGCCGACCGTTGTTTGCCCGGAAACCCGAGGGGGCTTGATTCGTGTCCTTTGAGCAAAAATACCGGTGATCAGGAAAAGGGAAATCAACACTCCAAGAACCATCTTTGTGAACGTACGAAAAAATTTAACCACCTCTATCTTCATCTTTTTATACTCCGTTTTGCCGTTTTCTTAGTCCGTTTTGCTGTTTTCTTACTCCGTTTTGCTGTTTTTTCTAACTTCGTTTTGCTCTTATTGAAAATTAAGGAAGTTGGTTGTCGTAAACTTCTTCACGCCAGACATCATATTTTTCGAGTTCCTGCATAAATTCATCGCTTGCCCGGGTGATGCCGGTCATCATTTCATTGGTCTGGCGGATCTCTTTCCCGAACTCGGTCATTTGTTCAATTTTCAAGCCGTATTTAACAAACTTTGCCTGAATCTTCGCTTCAAGTTCGCGAAGCTGTCCTTCAACGGTCGTGATGCGGAGATTGACCGCCAGCATCTGGTTGATCAAAGACTGAACCCCGTCCTGATTGGCGGCAGTGGTTGTATCAATTGCCCGGATTTTCTCGGCTATTTTTTCGCGTTCTTCGTAAAGCTTGGCTAAATCGAGAAGGACAAGCTCGCGGTCGTAAAGCATTCTTTCGAGCTCTGAGTCGAGTTTGGCAAGCCGTTCGAGGTTCGCAAGCTCGGCATCCGCTCTCCGTCCGATCGAATGACGCAGAAAATCATCCAGATCGCGCTTATTCTGTTCCATATCAAAGATTCCGCTTCGCAAGCGGCGCGAGATATTGACAACCGATTGGATCTGGCTGGTGATCGTGTTTTCGATCCGTTTTTTGAGTTCAAACACACCGCGAATGAGTTTTCCCAAGCTGGCATATGTTGTAATAAGCTGTTTATGACGGGTGATCTGCTCATCAACCTTGTCCAAAATCCCGCGCAAACTGGTCACGCTTTCAATCATTTTTTGATATTGCTGGACGGCTTTTTCATACATTGAAATATAGTGGTTGACGGTTTGCACCCAACGCGTCGCTTCCTCGATCTTTTTCGAGAGCTGCAAGGCATATTGCGACGGATCGAAGACCGTCCATTGCGCCCCGGCAGGTGTTCCTTCAAATCCGATAAAAATCGAAGTCAGAACGAGACTCATCAAAATCTGTTTTGGAAAATCTATATTTTTTATATTCATATCACTCCTCCAACTATCAGTTCCGCCACATCCTCATCAATTAAATTTGTCAGACCGGCAGCCGTTAAGCCGCGCGGATATTTTTGGGCGAGCCAACTGACGATAAAAGCCAATGGCAAATCGGGGCGTATGCTTTCAACCAAACGGCGGGCGTTGGCCTCGTTGGTATCATTCGTATTTGCCCAGAGCATCGTCGGTGAAGCATGAACTTCCGCCATCTCGATAATTTTGTCATTGCCGCTTCCCAGAACCATCACCCATTGCGTATGGCTTCCGTATTGGTTATTTATCGCTCTGACAGCGGCGATCGTTTCTTTGGATAGCTCGCAATCATCCGCCAATCTTTCAAAACCGCCGATCTGTTTACCAATGATCTTCACGCCGGAGTTTTTGACGAGATCAATTCCGGTGATATTCGGTCGTTCAACCGTTCCCGTAAAATGTTCGTAGGCTTGCGAAAAAAGAATTGTTACTAAACCTTCTTTTCGGCCGGTGACTGACGCTTCCGCCATCAATTCCTGAATCGCCGGAAAATGTTTGTTGATCTCACGGACTTCATCGCAGATAAAAAGAATCGGCGTTTTCTGTTGGTTCTCATCTTCTTCACCGATCTCCTGCATGATCTGGGCGCTGATGCGGAAACCGACCGATTCACGGATTTTTTCGTCCAATGTGGCAATGGTTGATAGTTCAAAAACATCGAACATCGAATTCGTGTCGTAATCGGGATGGGTCGGCGCGTTGAGCCACGGATCTTTGCGGTAAATATTGAGTTTTAAGTAAAGTTCGTCGGCGCGCGCTTTCTGTGCGTCTGACCAGTGATAGCTTTTAAGAACATCGAGAAAATGTCCGAGAGTCGGTTGAAACTTTGGTCTGTCTATGCCGTTTCTGGCAACCGCCATTTTATAAACCTCGTCAATCACGGTGGCGGCGATCGCGCTTGAAATCGCATCCGCTTTCGGTGTTTTGCTCAAGATCAAAATATCAGTTAAAACCATTGCCAGTTGGCGTTTGGAAGGCGTTTTGCCGTTTTCGATTCCCGGATAATTCCAGATATTTATCGGTTTCGGCTCTTGTTCGTTAAACTCGATATGACGACCGTTAAAAAGCCGGCAGATCGGTTTGAATGAGTAGCGGTAATCCATCACCCGCACCTTTACTTGTCCGCGATGGGCGCGGATGTCGGTGATCAGCATCGTCGCTAAAAATGATTTGCCTTCGCCGCTCGCAGCTGTCACGATGACCGTCGGCGATTTGATTAGCGCACGGTCGTAAAGGTCTAAACCGAACATCGTTGCGGAAGGCGTGGTAAAAATGCTGTGCGGTCTAGCAGAACCTTTCCAATTTGTTTCAGTCGGCACAAAAGCGATGACAGAATCGGCGGTTTCGACCAATTCCTGCCCGGTTTTGCGATAACAAAGTTCTCCGGCAAGCATTTTGGGATAAATTGCCCGCTGACGGGTTGCGTCTTCCCGAATTGCGTCTGCACCGGTTTTTTTCCGAATGGAAGCTATACATTCATCGCAGCGGTCATCCAGCGTCTTTATCTGTTCGACAGATGGGCGTTTGCCGGTTTGAACTCCACCGTAAACAATGACGTTAAGGCGAATCTGACAAATTTCCTCGTTGTCGCCTTCGACTTGTTCGAGCAGATTTTCAAGGTCTGATTTAATAACGACTGCATCTTTTTTCAGAGATTTAAAGCCAAACCAAGTGTTACGACTGCCTTCAATGCGGTCAATTCTTTTCTGTAAATCTCTTTTTGCCGCCGTTTTTTCCGTAGTCGTTAAATCAACAACGATTTCGTGCGGAAATTTCAAGTTTCTTGTCGCCGTCAAATACCGCATCGTGTCGGCGGTTACAAATCCGTTAGGCAAAGTTTTCAGACTGATAAGGCTTGCTAACGCGCCATTGTGGATGACGTAATTTGTTTCATCGCATTTGAGCTCGCTACTAGTTAAAAACCTGCGAACATCAATTCGTTTGTGAAAGGGAAGTTTCGGTGCTTGAAGATGTTCGCGCCGGTGGCTTAAAAACATTTCGTCGAAAACTTCTTGCGCGGAAAGTTCCGATAAGCGAAGTTCTTTCGGAAAGTTTGCTTCAAACCCTTGAAAAACTCTCATTGCTTTTTCACGGCAGTATTTTTCCGCTTTTAATTCTCGTGCCAGAAAACTTTGATAGAAAGCGTTTTTCCCTGAAATGATTGGACTTAAAAGAAAGCTGAAAAATCCGCCGAGGTTTATTTCCCGAATCAGCGATGGCAAAAAGCGCGATAAAATGCTTTTGTCGCGCGTGTGTTTGGTCGGAACTCGAATCCAAACCGTCGCCGTTTGCGTCTTTA
Source organism: Acidobacteriota bacterium (assembly GCA_031362765.1). Taxonomy (GTDB): domain Bacteria; phylum Acidobacteriota; class Blastocatellia; order Pyrinomonadales; family Pyrinomonadaceae; genus JAFDVJ01. Next base: position 4,162 of record JANLTD010000236.1, read on the forward strand.
TTGCGCCGCTCTTTATCGCTTCCTCATAAACCGCAAGGTTTGTCGCTTGGAGCAGGGAAGCGAGCGAATCGCTTTTTTCCGTGTTTCGGGTTCTGAGATGATTCCGAAGAGTTGTGCCGTCATCAGGTTTAGTTTGAAACCGAAACTGAATGATAGTTTTTTCAGGCTTTTCAAATTTGAGCAGAGTTTTGAGTTCTTCAATCCGCTGTTCGGTCATTCGCTGATCGTCGAAAAGCGTGTTTGCGGGTTCAAAACGGTAAGCCTTGGCAAAACTACCGTCACGGTAGCGAATGATATTACCTTCCAGACCTAAAACATCAGTTGGAAACAATCGCCCGTCCACGCGAGTCAGATTGTCGGCATTCTCAATCGAAATCCGTGCGGATTGTTTTTTGCCGCTAAATCCGCGTGCAGCGAGTGCCGGAAACACTCTCCAGCCAATCGCAAAAGCGGCTCCAAGGGCTGAAAAGCTCCCCAAAATAGGTAGAAAAACCTGTGCAAATGATAGATTTGCTGTGTCCATAAAATTATTTACCTCGTTTTGTGATCCAATCCGTTTGTCCGAATTCTCCATTTATGGCTGGACGAAAATTCGTCCAGCCGTCGCTCGCGGCATCCACCTTGTTTTTTAACCAACATTCAGGTTTGCTTGCCCGCAAGAAATTGAAGATGCCGAGCAAAACCATAAAAGTTAGAAGTCCAAGCGGAAATCCGGCGGGAATGTAGTAGATCCAAATTCCGAAGACGAAGGGCAGGAAATACATCACCGCCGTCGGAATCAGGATGTATTTCCAGTCGCCTTGAAAAACGCCGAAGCGTTTAAGGTTGCGAAAAATATTAGGTCTTGTTTGTCTTCTTCGCATTAGTTTAGAAATTGGTGTCCACGCTGACGGCGCGACCTTGCGCGATTTGCCAAAAGACGGCAACGATTGTTCCGAAGGCAAAGGCTAAAATTCCACCGAATGCCTGACTGCCCCATTCTTTACCGGTCATCTTATTGAAAATTGCCCACGCAATCCCGACTGCGCCGAGACAAAACAAAACGATTGCCATCAGCTTCAAGCCTTCGCGGATGATGTTCGAGAGATTTCCGGCATCACCCGTAAAAATTGGACCTTGAGCAAAAATGGCTTGATTAAGTAAAAGGCTGATTCCGAGAATTGCCAGAACAGGAAGCGATGCTTTTGCGTGTTTCAAAAAACTTTCTGCCGTTAGAGAAAGTTTTGCTTTCAAAGCATTCGGCGAATGCTTTTTCATAAAGTTCAGGTTTCTAAATGTTTGATTCATTATTTTTATCCTCTTTTTATTTTGGTTTTGATGGTTTTGAGAAAAGACTTTTTCGCCCTTTCCCGAAAGTTGTGATATGGGTCAGAGCAAAAGATGTGCCGATGATGCAAGCTATTGATTTTATTGAGTTTTTTCTTGTTGATTAGAATTCGGCATAAGGGTTGCCGTGCCGCGAGTGAAGACGAAATTAGTTTTACTTTTTCTTCTATCAAACTTTGACGAGGTAACAAGTTTATGAATTTTATTGCTGCCGCCTTGTGCGGCTTTAAGGCGCAACTACGCAAAAAACTATTGTTTGCTTTAATAATTATCAATCTTTTAACGGCTTTCACTCCGGCGCAAACGAATTTCACCAGAAATCAATTTTCGCGTTTTTCGGTGCTAACCCGCGCCCATTTTTTTGAAAATGAAATTTTGAAAGCGGCTAACGTGCACGGCGTTGATCCGAATGTTTTATGGGCGATTGCTTACAACGAAACTCGTTTTCGCCCGTGGTTGACCAGTCCGAAAAACGCGCAAGGCTTGATGCAGTTTATCCCTTCAACCGCCGCAAGATACGATTTAACCAATTCATATGAGCCGGTTTCGGCAATTCGCGCCGCTGCTCGTTATGTTAAGTATCTGTCGAATCTTTTCGGCGGACGAATTGATTCAATTTTAGCGGCTTACAATTCCGGCGAAGGCACGGTTTCGGCTTATTTGACAGGAAAAAGTCTTAGGAATGGGCAGAAAATCATTAATCCAAAAGCTATAAAAACCATTGGCGGCGTTCCGCCTTACGCCGAAACAATAACTTACGTTGGGCGTGGACTGAAAATCTATCGCTGGCTTATTTCACGCGGGACATTCCCCACAAACATCGCCAGAGCCAATTTTCCAACCGTGATTTCTGCAACTGTCGCGCGAGTTGGTCTAGTTGATTATGAACTTGGGAAAATTCCTGACTTCAAAACGCCAGTTTACATTCCCCAAACGGTTGCTCAAACTTCCGCCGGGGGTGGAATTGTTAAAGAAAACACAAGTGCGAATTTGGAACAAAATCCACAAACAAATAACTTAACGGAAATCTTTTACGATTCACGCACCGGCAGTCGCTATCAAATTAATAACGGTTCTAAAACTAAATTGACAGAAAACGGGATTGTCGTCATCAGCGAAACAAGCCGCCCGGAAACCAACAACAAAGCGCGTTCTACCTTTTTCGCCGTTACTTCCAACAAGTAAATCGAGTTTCAAAAAGGGAAGTCCGCCCCATTTTTTTTCTGGACTTCCCTTTTTCTTTTCAGCTTTTTCAGATAAATAAAAGCGGCTTTTGAATGTTGGTGCAAAAATGCACCAAGCTGGCGAATTGTTGCACCATTGGTGAATTTTTGCACCAACATTTGTTGAAATTTCGCAAAACCCGCCCTTTGATACGCCTTTCGACTTTGGCACTCATTTTGCCATTAGGGATATGAGGATACTAAAAACAAACCAATTAATTTTTCAAAGGTAGCAAAACATATGAATAATAATTTGTCTGAAGATACAACCGAGCAACAAGCAAGCGAAGACGGTTATCGCTCGGTTTATCACAAAACTGCCGTAAATGTGTCGGATATTTTTTCCGCACAGCCTGAAATCACCCGCGACGCGGAAGATGTTTTAACTATTTCATCCTTGCTTCGAGCAGTTTCGGCACTTTTGATTCTTTTGACCATCAGCATCGGAACGAATGTCTTTTTGGCGGTGCGCCGTGCTGACCGGATTGTGGTGGACAAATCTTCGGGGCGCGTGGTCGAACTAAATAACCGCGATTACGGCTCAACTGAAACGGTTGAAATCGCGCCGGATAGACCGAATGAAACAGATAAGAAATATCTGGTTAAAGAGTTTCTGAAATCTCTTTACGAAGTCGAGCAAACCACCAGAGAATCGCAGGTCAACAAACTTTTAAGAATGCTTGACCCGGATTTATCGCTTTCGTTGGCGGCAAAACTTAAACAGAACGGACTGCTCGCGGCGGAAAAAGCGGAAAGCGTTAATTCGACTTGGGAATTACAGGATCTGTCGGTTGATGAGCGCGATCCCTATATTTTGCGGGCAATCGGAGTTCGGAAGATTCGCCGTAAAGCAGGCGGACAAGATGTTGAGGAGACTTTTCAACTTAAATGCAAATTTCTTCTCAAAGACTCGCCCGCATCTCCCGTGCGAAACGACAATAATCTGCGAACGGGTTTTACTATTTGGAGATTTCGGGTTGAACCCGTCAGCGGCAAAACTCTCTCCCGCGTCGCACTTCTCGCAGATGGCGAAATATCCACCGGCGAGATTGAGTCCGCCCCGAAAACGACAGAGAACCAAACAAATCCTACTTCGAGTGAAAATTCAAAAGGAGAGCAATAAACAAATTTACAATTTTCAAATTTAGCTTCGGAGCGTTCACTTAAAGCACCGAAAGCGGAGGAATTTTATGCAAAAACACCTATTTATGTTCAATTTTTCTAAAGAAAACTGCTCGCGGCATTGGTTTTTAATAAAACTGATGTTTTTGATGGCGGCGATTATGTTATGCGGCTCGATTGATGCTCAGGCACAAAGAACCCGCCCGAATAAAAAAACTTCAAATAAAACCTATCCTAAAAATGTTCAGCCAAACAAGGTTGAAAAGAACGATAACCAAGCGAAAACGGGCAATAACAATTTTCCCGTCAGTGTCGTTAATACGGCGGAAACCGATTATTTATCAGGCGAAGCGAGTGTGGTCGTCAATCCAAAACAGCCAACGGTTGTTCGACTGGGACTTGCCCAAAACGCCGTTTCAATCGTTGAATTTCCCGCGTCCGATGGCGTTTATTACATCCACGAAGGCAACCCGAAACTCGTTTCCGTTTTTCAATCGCCCACGAAGGAATCTGACCGTTCGATCACGATTTATCCGGGCGAAGGATTTGTTATCGGTCAGCAAAGCACCGCCGCGACAATTACATTGCAAATGCGTTCCGGGCTGATTTTGATTTTGGAATTTGTTCCCGTCAGCAATATTCGCCAAAACGCTCATCGCTGCGTCGTCAATTATGACCGCGACGAAGTTGTTTCCGCACGGCGCACCGCAGGACTTGCCTACAATTTGGGTGATGACATTAAGCCGACGAATAACAAAAACACCCGGGCTAATTCAAAATTAGTGAGTTCGCAGACTGAAGAAACCTCAGAAAAAACGGAAGAGGATTCAAACAAAGAAATTATTCCGATTAAACTTACGCAAACCGAAGTTAACAAAGGATCAATCAGTCGGAAGGAAAACGGAAATAAACAGCAAACCCCGAAGACCGGATTAGAACTTTCGCGTATCGTCAATAAAAAGTTGGCGGACTGTCTGAAAAATCCGGCGAAGACATTAGGGAATTGGTCAGAAGCCAGCAACGGTTTAAGTCTTGCCGTATCATCCGTTTCCGAAATTGATTCGACTCAAAGATTGGTCATTGTTGCGGTTCGCAATAACACCACGACAAATTTGCGGCTCGTTCCCGGCACGCCCGAACTGCAAATTTTCACGGTTGACGAAAAGGGCAATCCGCTAAACACCGAGCGACTCGAAAGAATTTATGTCGAAACGACGAGTTTTGAAGGACTGATTCTGCCGGGTTCAACGGTTTATTACGCGCTCTGTTACAACGCTCCCGTCATGGGCGCAAGTCAACGGTTGAGCGTTTTGGTTTCGCACCGCGAAGCCGCCGATTCACCGACCACGACGCTTTTACCGGGCGTTAATTCGGCAAAAAATTAAAGGGGGAGTGTAAAAAAATGTCTGTAAAAATAGCTGAAATTTCTGACATACCTGCCGCTCTGCCGATTTCGGAAGAGGCGGATGAACGCGAAAAACTGCTTCGGGAAGCCGCCGGCGAAACAATTAACGCAGATGAGAATTTAACAACTGACGACGAAGAACTTGACGAATTAGTTGAAACGCCCAAAGCATCAAAGAAAAAGTTATTTTTCGCCCTTGTTTGTTTTGTTTTCGGGTTCGTTTTGTTGGTTTTGCTGATGAGCTGGTTTTTCGGCATCGGAGCATTTGCCGCCGTCAAACCACAAGCGGTTGACCGCACGAAGCAAACAAATTCGTCAAATCCCGCGCCTGTGACGGAAGAAGAAAAGCTGAAAATGGCGTTGAATCTGGTGGCGGAAAAAAATCCAAACGGGACTAACAGCGAGAATGCAAATCAAAGCGAAACGAGCGCGGCAAATTCAAATTCTTCGGTTGATATTCCGCCAACCAAAAACATTGATTTGAATGAGCCTGTCGTTGTGCCAGACCCACTTTCTGTAACAACTCAAACTCCGAACACTCCGGCTTCGACTACAAACGTCGAACCAAGCAAAACGCCGATTTCTTCTGTTTCAAACACAATTCCGAGTTCAACAAACAACGAAAAAATCAGCGATTCGATTATTCAGCCAACCCGCGAAACGAATAATACACCTGTCGGACGCTCATTGTTTTTCGGGATTGAGCGTAAAGAAAACACCATAACAAATTCGGTTTCGCAATCAAAAAATCAAAATGTTTCGATTAATGAAACTGTTAATTTTACCAACCAGCCGACTCCGCCGATTCCGTTTGGGACGCTTTTACCGATTCGCTTTCTGGGCGCGGTTTATACTCTGCGGGCTTCTGGCGGTCTAGTCAGAATGGAATTGACGCGAAGTGTTTCGGGTAAAAATTACTCTTTTCCAGCCGGAACAGTTTTAGTTGGGACTTTGCGAGGAAGCGAATATAAACGCGCCTTTATCTCGGTTGTCGGTTTGATTGATCCCGTCAGCGGCGGACTCGTCAAGTTTGAAGGCGAAGTGATGGGAAATGACGGCGCATCGGGCGTGAATGGGCGTAAACGGCAAATAAAAAGCACTTGGTCACGCATATTTGGCGGACTTCGTGATGCTGGGGCAACTGCGCTTGGGGCGATTGGAAACGGGCGTTCAGGCGGAACAGTTGTGATTTCAGATTCAAGCAAACAAGTATCCGATGAACTTTCGGGTTTGATCGGCAACAATCGCAACCAAAGCGAATTTGTTGAAATTACGGCAGGAATAACCGCTTTCGTGTTGGTCACGGATTTGCCCGATGAAATTTCCAACGCGGAAAGGTTAGGTCAGAACTCGAAAACCGCCACGGGATTATCTGAAACCGAATTGGTGGATATTTTCAGTGAAGGCGACAAAGAGAAAATCCGCGCTGCCCTTCCGAGAATGACTCCGCAGTTTCGCGTTTTAGCGGAAAAATACTTGGCAATGGTTGGGAAATGATATTAAACAGGAAAAACTTTTATGATTCCGCACGATGACAAAAAAGCACAAATTAATCCGCGTGAATTGGTTCTGAAAAATCGTGAAAACGAACTTTACGAACTGATTTGCCAAACGGGTTATGTCCCTGAAGAACGAAATTTCTCCGACTTTTGCCAATCGCTAAAATCGGGCAGAGGTTGGCTCATTTCCGGCACACGTGGAAGCGGCAAAACCGCTTTTCCAGAAGCCTTGGCAAGTTGCTGTAATCTGACGATTTGCATTGTTTCGGGGCGCGACGGCTTGAAACAGGAAGAAATTCTTTACGATTGGGACAAGGAAGAACAAGCCGCTTGGATGAATGAAAATCTGCGTCTTGTCCAAAATACACCCGAAGAAAAACGCGAAAAAATTATGACTCAAGCACGGCGCGAAAAGTGGAAACGCGAATTCTTGATTTTGGGCGAAATGGGCTTGGCTTACGATTTGGCGAAGCAAGCGGCTGTGTCGGAAGAACAAAATGCACCACCGATCTTAATACTCGACGAAAGCGATAAATTTGGTGCTTCAATCGAAGACGCGATGCTGATGCCGCTGGAGCGTGGACTGATCTACATTCCGCGTCTGGTTGATGGATTTATCGGCGTTTCCGATTGGAATTCGCGTCCGATTGTCGTGACGACCTCCAACGATTTGCGCCATAAATTGAGCGCGCCGTTTATCTCGCGGCACATTTTTTCGAGTTTTTCTACGCCGTCGCTCGTTAAAGAATTGGAGATTTTGCGGGCGCGATCTCCGCTGGCTTCTTCAAAACAGCTTGCTTTGGCAATTAAACTGCTTGACGGTGTGCGCGGCGTTGCCGGACTTGAAGATTATCCGAGTTTGAGAGAATCCATTGATGTCGTCGAAGCGTTTGAGCGCGACTGTGTGGAAGATCTAGACGAACAATCTTTGCTTCGTTACTTTTGTTATTTTGTCAAAACCAGCGAAGCGCAGGAGTTTCTCAAAATTCAACTTGATTATCTTCTTCTGACCGCAACTTCTTTTCATCCGCAAATTGACGGATGGCTTGGGCAACGGGATGAAAGCTATTTTAACGGACATATTTACAAAAGTTTTTTTCCAGAAAATTCAGAAAATTATGCCTAAAAAGACACTTAATAAAACGTCAACCGAAAAGATTAAAAATTCGGCGCAGATAAAAAATGTGATGAGTTCCATCATCTGCTCGCCCGTTTTTAATGTCGCTGCGTTGGTTTTACTGCTAGTCTGTGTTTTCGGCGGGCTTCGTCTGCTTTCCGCCCGCCAAACTCAGGGACAAGTGAAATTCATCGAACGCCCCAAACTTGAAACAGGGGAACAGACCAATGAAGACCGCACTTATACTTCTCCCGAAATCTTTAAAGGAGAAGTTTATGACACCTCAATTCGTCTGCGTGAAACTGGTGCGCTTGGAATGGCAATTTCCTTGTCGGTTTTTGCGATCAACAGCCAAGAGGGAAGTGTGCCAAAAAGTCTTGAACAAATTTGGAGTTTCATTTCGGAACGAAAGTTGATGCCGCCGGGCTTACAGTTTGAAAATAACGAATTGATTTCACCTTCCGACACGATTTCAGTTCGTTATCAATCACAACCGCTGAGGTTTGAAATTCTCTCGCGCCCGAAGCAAGATTCGACAGGTCCGGCAATTTTGCTTCGGTTTCCGCTAACTTCTTTAGACGGACGCACAATTACCTATTTTCAATCGGCTTCGACGGGTCGCTTTGATATTCCTGCACCTTTCTCGCCGCTGGAAAAAATAGTTTCTGCCGGATGGACACTTGAGCAATGGCGCGGCGAATTGTTGCCGAAAAATGAAAATACCCATCGTTATTTAGAGGAAGAAAAACGCCTTTTAGATCAATTACAAGGGAGTCAATAGAAAATTATGAATCAAACTACCACTATCAATACCAAACCTAGAGTGAATCGCAACAATATTCGAGAAACACAATTAAGATCAATTCTTTTTCTTAACCGAAGATGTGAAGGCATCTGTGATGCTTGCGGTAATTTAACTCTCCCGTCCGAATTCTCCCGCAATACTTCCAGCGGCGAATATGGTGAAAAGAAATTCACGGTCGTTTCATATATTTGTTCGGATTGCGACCGTTTCTAACGGAATTTCGGTAAACTTTCGTTTTTAATCAGCTATGTTATCCCAGCAATGGATTGAAAAATTTGACGCATCACGTGGCATTCCGCGCAAAGCGAACGAACAATATTTGCCTGCCTACCAAGCGTTTTGGGCGTGGGCACAGGACGTCGGTCAAGCTGTTTTTTTATTTTTTTGGGCTTGACCGGCGCGTTTTTAAGTTTGTTTGCCGGATATTTATTAGAAATCTCCGGTTTGATGTGGCTTGTTTTCTGGTCATTGGCAATTCTTGCACTCGCCGCCGGATTTTTGGACGCATATCTTCTTTGCTGGTCATATCGTTTATGGACAATGAGCACTTCGCACGGTTCGGCACGATGGGCGAATGTTCAAGATTTAATTGCTAAAAAATTGGTTAATAAATTTAAGACTCTGCCCCTGCCCAAAAACTCTTTGCCAATCGCCAAAGTTTTCGGCGGAAGTGATTTATTTTTACTGCGTGAACAATGGCTCAGGCATTTTGCGATGTTCGGTCCGACAGGTTCAGGCAAATCAAAAACCTTTTTTATGGCGATGATTCGCGCCATTTTGAAAAAATCATCGGTTTTAGTTTATGACCCGAAAGGCGAATTGATCGAACAGACCGGAAATTATGCTCGAAATATTTATAGGCTTGATCTGAACAACACGGAAAAATCGGATAGATGGAATTTTCTGCCCCAATGTAAAGAAAATCCGTCTTTTGCCTGCCAAATCGCCGGAATGATGCTCGGTGCAGAAAGTCGTCAAAAAACCTCGCAAGACCCGTTTTGGGGTGAAGCCGAACAGCTTGCTTTGACGGCAATTCTATTACATCTCGCTTACGTTTACGGCGACAAAGCGATTCCTGCATTCGCCGCTGATTTTCTCATCGGTCTTGGCGGAAAGGAAGATGCTTTCGCTGCCGCACTCGAAACTTCGCCTTCGTTTTTTGCAAAACAAGCATTTTTTGCGTTTCGTCGTTCCCCTCCGCAAACGCACGGCTCGGTGCTGATCGGTCTTTACAACAAGCTCCGTCCCTTCACGCTTGCGCCGACGCGAAATGTTACGACAATGCCGACTAAACAAGAAGCCGAAAAAGGATGTCGTGTCATTGATTTTAGCAAGCTGAGGGAAAAGGGAACAGCTATCTATCTCGTTGTCAGTGAAGGCGCGGCGGAAATTTATAAAGAATTCATCGCCACATTCTTAGGACAAGCTGTTTTGGAAATGCGGCTCGACGGCGTGAATGAGCCGGAAATTCCATGTTTCGTGCTGATTGACGAAGCCTATCAGCTCAATGTATCGGAAGTAAAACGCATTTCCGGCATCGGACGCGGGCGCGGTGTCGGTTTAGGCTTAGGCTATCAGGATTTGCCGCAGATGTATGACCAATATGGCAAGGAACAGGCAAACGCTATCTTAGGAACGGTGATGACCAAGATTTTCTTGCCGGGACTCGACGACGTTACAGCGGAATACGCTTCCAAACAACTCGGCGAGACGACAATTTACGCGAAAACTTTTCAGGATTTTCCGGGCAAGAAAAACGATAATATTCGCTACGCCGAACAAAAACGTGCCTTAATGCACGCCGGAGAAGTCAGGCAAATCGCCGCTCACAAAGAATTATTGATCGTCAACGATACCGCGCCGCCGATTAAAGCTGCTTATCCGCCGATGGCAGTTTTGAAGAAAAAGTTTATTTCGCCGGTTTATGGCAAACCAAAAGTCATTTATTTGGGCGATATTGATGCCGATTTTAATTTTGACGGTGAAACAAATTCATCCGATTCAATAAATCCGTCAACTCGCGCTTTTTCGTCAAACGAAGAAACCGATAATTCCAAACCGATACGCCCAAACGATGAAAATATTGAAGATTTGGTTGAGGAGATTGTTGAGAAAGTAATCACCGAAAAAACGATTTACGAAGGAAATCAGCCTGAAAATATGACAAATCAAGCAGAATCATCTACCGAAAAAAAGGATATTGCTACACAAATCGCTTTGGCTGAAAAGTCAGGTGCAAGCGAACAAACCGAAAATTTGCCGGTTGTTCTGACAAAAAGTATCGAAACTTCTGATGAACTGGAGACTGAAAATGCGGACTCTGCCAAAAACCCGCTCGACGGTTTAAGCGATACGGTGAGAGCCGCACATCAGGAATACCAAGCCCACGTCAAAATGGGAATAAATCGGAGCTTAATCTAAGAAAATTATGGTCGCCAGCAGAATCAAACTTTCCTTAATTGTCGCCGTTATCGCGCTTTTGATTGTCGTCGCCGCTTATATTTATTCGCTGTGGTCAGTTGACCGCAAAAAGCAAGCCGAAGTTCCGGTTGAAGCCATTTCAATGATAATGCGCGACCTTTTGAGATTTCACGAAAAACGCGGTGGCTTCCCCGAAGATTTGCAAAAGCTCGAAGGCGTGGTTTGGGAGCGCAAAAACCGCCTATTTTCCGCCGAAAACCGCGCCCTAAATCATCGCAATTACTATTATTTCTATACGCAGATTTCTCATCATCAATATACCCTTTGGGCAATTCCGATAGGTAAAGAGCGTGAAGACTCTCCAACTTGGTTTTTGGTTGTTTCGCCTGAAATCTGTCGCCGTTGGAAAGGTGGAGCTTTACCACTTGAACAAGTTGATGGTATTGAGTCAAATCCATCCCTCAAGAAACTCGTTGTCTTCGGATTGATTGAGCAATCGGCAATAAATTTTAAGGATCAGCAAAAGGCAACTGAAAAATTTACTATAAACTGATTCAGTCAAAAAAAGGACGAAGCCAAAACCACGCGCTCAATTTGTGTTGCCTTTTTATTTCATAGGAGTTTGTTCGTATGTCTTAAAAATCAACCAAAATGCAAAAGCCGCTGCTGTATCAGAGGCAATTTTTTTTGCAATTGCGGGTCTTGGGTCGGTCGCTGTCGTCGCTTGCTCGTCAGAGGTTCGTCCAAGAATATCTGAAATACCTCTAACAACGCCTATCGACATATTGCTTGTTTCTCTCCCCTGACTGATTGCGGCTTTTGCAAATCCAAAGCCCTCCATCTCTACCGCATGCGTTTGGTTGTAATGATCGGTAATTATTTGCCCAATATGTGAATCGTAATGTTCAATTAATTGCTCTCCAGATGCAATTATCCCCAAGTTTGCTTTAAACTCTTGCTGCCAATCGCCTTTAATAAGAGTTTTCCAATGTTCTTTACTCCTTTCTTTTTTTGCTTTCTCCATTAATGAAAACGACATGTAAACTCCATCTGGTCTTGCAGAGAAGGATTCCTTATCGGATTTTCCGCCTTCATATGAAAATACGCTTACTGGAAAAATAACATCGCCAATCCCAAAGTCAGTCGGTTTTCGAGAACCTGCAATCCCAACGAAGAACATTGCATTAGGTTTGAAATATTGAATCGCTCTTTCTGTTTCCAGTGATGCGTTTGTATTTTTTGCCCCGCACTCTCTGATAACCACTTTCGCTATTTCTATTCCGTTCAATTCAAAAATTCCTGACTCATAACCAGTATCGTTTTGGTCAGCGTCCCCAATATATTTTAGGTGACTTCTTACAGCTAGATACTCTTCTTGAATTGCAGTCAAGATAACGACGGTTGGCAATTTAATAACTGGATTCATAAAATTCTCAATTTTGGGGATGACTTCTTTTTCAAAAAACCTTTCTTCTAAAATGTCGGCACGTGCATAGCCTTTGAAAACCCAGACTTTTTTTTCTAAAACCTTAGGCAGACGGTCGCAGATATCGGGACTATTTCCTTCGGTTCGGCTGAAAAAAATGATTGGAGTTTTTATTCCGCTTGCTCTAAATTTTATCGCCAAATCAATGCCATCTTGGGCATTATGTGGTCCGACAAGAATATGGTCAATAATAAAAACTTCAGCGTTGTAATCCTTTGTCTTTTTTAATATCTTTTCCCAAAACTTGTTCCTTCTATCCGAATTATATCTGGGATTAAGATATATTCTTATCCAATCAATATATTCTTTAAATGAATCTTCATCCGGAAATGATTTATATCCTGCCGAATCAAGCAGGTTAATTATTTTCTGAAACTGAATAAACTGATTTTCAATTACAAGTATTTTTCGTTTCTCACTCATTAGTTTTCTTAATTAAAGCATTATCGTTTAATGTAAGTGTAACTTTAAACTTCGATAAAAACTCTTGTCTATTGGTTTCCGGATTAAGTTCAATTTCACCCAGTTTAAATTCAGTCAAAATCGCGTCAATAAGTTCAATTCCAGATGATTTATCATATTTCTTTATGTTTTTCTTGCTTCTTATTTTTTCTGCATCCAAAATAACAGCGGGACCGGTATTTGAAATCTCAAGAATTAATTTTCCTTGAATAATTCTTGCTTTAATCCAAATTTTATTTTTCTTGTATTTGTTTCCATCCTTGTCGCATATATCATCACCTGCGAATATCCAACGATTCTTCTTCGCATTTACAAGAATCTCAAAGCAAATCAAGCGAAGCAGACTTTTATCAAACTTAAAGACTAGACCACTAGGAATATCCATTTCAGGTTCTTCTAAATCTTCTTTATTCTCGATTTCGTCAAATCTGAAAAGATCAAGAGCCATATTTTTCAAATCATCATTTAAGAATGCACTACTAACTTCTAAATCTTTTGTCTGATAATAACCTTCAAACATCCGCTTCATCCGACCTTCTCCAACAAAAGGCATCGCAGATTCTTCTTTTTTATCGATTATAAATCTCTGAACTAATTGGAGTGTTTGCACAATTTCTTTGTAAACACCTCCATGTTTCAAAAAAACATTATTCAGCATTTCTCTTCCGTGTCCGGTTAAAAGAGACGTTCTTTGTTTTATCTCGGCAATTTGCCAGTCCCTAAACTCGTCGTTTTCATGATGCTTCTTGATAAATTCACTCAACTGAGGTCGAAGCAAGAGAAGATACCGAATTATGTTTATATCAATTATTTCTTCGCTCTCACAATTATAATAGAATCCTATAATGCCCTGCGTTTTGTCTGAGGATTCCTCAGACGAAAGTTTGTTTATCCGAATTAAAACTATCCTATTGTATTCTTTTGAAATAAAATCTTTACCTAATTCTCTTACAACAACAGAATCTGACGTTGCGAAAAGGTCAATCCATTCGCCCTTTTCGTTACGTTTTAACTCGATTACACTTTTGGAATGCTTGTAATCCTTTTCACTTTTAGAACTGTTGTCTTCACCCTGAAAGAATTCATTCAAATAATTGGAGTTTTCAATTGTTGGAGTTTTTCCATTCGGTTTAATTATCTTTAATTTTTCATCCTCTATTTCGCTTGCTCCATCGTATTTCTTGTTGAATGCCAAAAATGGAGTCTTTCGACTGTCGTTTATAATAAAGAATGCTCCCGTTTTATCAATTCCAATATCAACAAAAAGTTGCATTAATTTCTTTAGGATATAGCCTGTTTTAATATTAAGGCTTAGTTCCTTGAATTTCTCAGTAGTCAGAAAATATTGCAACCATAAATAATTTAACAAGTTCTTGTTATTGTGAATATCAGGTTGATTGATAATTTGGAAATACTTGTTTAGGGTTTGGAATTTGTGATGACGCGAAATTGATGATTGGCTCAAGAAGGTGCCTATTTTATCATTAGTGTAGTCTATTGCTTTCTTTGAATTTTCGTTATTATAATCTTGTAAGTATAATTTTTTCCAATCTGGCTGGTTGTAAATATGTTCATAAAACACCTTTATTATTAAGGAATTTTCTTCCCGCAACATTCGGACAATCTGTTGAATATGTGGATTAATATCGGATTCAATATATTTTAGAATTTTTTCTAATCTCAAACATCTTGACTCATTACGCAACAAAAGTTCTTTGATTTGAGCAACAAAAAAAATATGAAAATTATTGAGCTTGGAAATCTCTGCATCTATTTCACTTATTGGTCTTGAAAATAAATCATCAGGTTTATCTTCTGATATTTTCTTTTGGTAGTCTAAATTTTCAATTAGTCTAGGAATTCCATTAGGACTATAAAGTATTGGTAGAAATTCAATGAGTGTCCTTGAAATAAGTATATTTGCATTTAGGAGACCAGCTCTGCGGATTAAGAATTTTAGTGTGTTGAAAAAGCTATAATCGAAATTGTTACCGGATATTGCCTGTTCGGTATCTTTAATATGCTTAATTAGTAATTGGATAACCCATTTGAATACTTGATCTTTTAGTGGTTTGTATTGCGTAAATGGTGCTTGGGTTATTACCTTTAAATAAGCTAACGTATCCTCACCATTCAAAGAGTCAATTGCTTTTAGTGTTGATTTTCCTACTTCAACCAAAGATTCAGTTTTGAGCATCAAATCAGTAAGGAATTGGTAGAATGTGACTAGATTTGGTTTTGATTTTTTAGATTCAACTGTAATAAAATACTGATAAATCCTGTGAGTCGCAATTAACATCGCTAAATGACGATTTGCTTTTCCGCCAATTGCTATTTCTATTGGGCTATTTTCATGTTGTGCGAGTTTATTAAATTGCTTCAAAAAATGCACCTTTAAGCTGTCAACAAATGAATTATTTCTCAATTTCTCATATCTTTGCTGCTCGATTTGAATAGTGGACGTATCACTTGGCTTTAGGGAACTGTTTAAGTGTAAATTTGCAAAAGCGTAAATATGTTTTGCATCAATCAATTTTGTCTTTAAATTATCGAAAGAATATTGCTGAGACGCGTTTAGCAGAAAGAAACATCCAGCAATTCCTTTATCCGATTTTTGATCATTTGAAAAACCAACGGTATTTTGAACGAACTGGTATATTCTGTCAAAAGCAGACCCTGATTTTAATGAATCATCAACAAAAAATATTCTGTCTGCATCATTCATCTCTTTGCCGTAAACAATTTTGAAATTTTGAACATAATCATTTGAGGGGTCGTAGTGGATTATGTTAGCAGTTGATGCAAATAGATAATCGTTTAGTATATTTATAAATGCAGCGTTTGAATAATGACAGGTCGAAACAATAATTACACGGTCAGTTTCTTTATAGGTGTTCTGAAACTCTTGCGATTTTCTTATTTCCTTTAACCATTTTTCAAGATCAACTTTGTTTCTTTCAAAGAATAACTCAGTGTCTATTGAAAACAGAGAATGTGAGCTTCTTGTATGATGCCCATATGTGACTATATGCGTATCCAGTTTGATTTTCCGCTTTAGGTCAATATCGTCAATCTTTCTCCCTTTTGGAAAATCAAATATTATTGCAGGAGTTACTGCTGTTCGGTCTGTTTCGTAAAGTGGCAATTCGTCATCAAGTTTTTCGACTTTTTGATTCACTTCGATTAAAATCGGATTACATGATTGGCAATCTTCAACATTGTGCCATTTAGTAGGCAGGGTTAAATAGTATTTTTGAGTTCGAGTAGTTTCCGGTTCTTCGGAATAAATTGCTTCAACTTCTATAATCTTTTCATCAATATCTCTTTTCTTGAAACTAAACACCCGTTCATTATCTGTAAGTTCGTTTGTTGGTATTCCGTCTGAAACATAAAGGACATTTAAATGAGGTTTAAAAATATATGGCTTTTCATTTCTTTCTTTCTGGTCTTTTAATATTTGGTTTTCAATTTTTATTGATGTGCTGAATGTGCTTGCAATAGGAACAATAATTACTACATTTCCAAGAATATTATTCTGCTTGCATAACTTCAAATTCTCAAAATTATCTTGATACAGAGTGTGATTTATTTTTCTTTCATCAAGTTCCCATTTTTTTCTTAAAAACTTATCTACAATAGTTATGAGCAATTCGGAATACATTTCGTATCCAATTATTGTCAAACCATTCCGTTTCACATTTTCAACTCTGTCTTCTTTCTCAATAATGGCGATAATATCTTTGGCAAGCAAGAAAGCAATACGACTTGAGAAAAAACCGTTTTGAAAGAATCTTTTAGCGTAATAGAAATCAGAAATATGGAGTTTAGAACCAATTCTAAAGTGAGAATTGGAAATCTTAAATCCTGATAAATTTGTGATTAAATTTTCTAAGGTTTCCATATTATTTACGCTTTCAATTCATTTTTTAATAAAACTCTAATGTTATCTTCAAAAATGGTTGTCTTATCTGAACTTTTTAGGATTAATTCAAGCGGCAACAAATTATTATTGTTCAAAAAGAACATTTCTGTATTAGGGTTAGCTTTCTCTGCCTCTACAATTAGCTTTTTCACCGCAGTATTGTCCTTATTTAATAATGATGTAGAATTGAAGGCTGTTAAACTCACAAAGTGGTTTAAGTATGCAAAATCGCTTCTTGTTTGACCCCACAAGACATCTGAAAAAAAGAATTTGTCATCTCTTATTTTTTGATAGCTATAAACCAAAGTTGAAATGCTTTCATTCCAATACGCCAAATTTGGATTTAGAGAATGAAACTCGCCATTAATTTTAATTAGTTTCTGATAACATTCGTTCGGAATATTGAGAATAATAAATGGAACGCTTGGAAAATTCAGTTCGCTCTTTCCCAATAATCGGAAAAGTTGACTTTCATTTATGGTTACATTTAATAAATTAAAACAGAAAGCGTAATTAATTCCAGTAATATTGTTTAGCAAAGCAATATCTGTTGCAATTTTGTCCCAAAATATATCTTCCTCATCACGATTTTTTAGAATAGTGATTTCAAAATTGATTTCGATTAAATACTTTGATGAAGCGTCGAATGATAAACCATTTTTCAGTTCTGCTAATTTCGCTAACTCATATTTGAAAAGCTCCTCAACTCCTTTAATATCCTTTGCGGACGTTTCAGAAGGAAGATTTATTTTATGAGGTAAATGAGTAGCATAAGATTGAAGCGGGTTTATGGGCAGAACAATATTGTAATTTGTTCCTATTTTTATTGGATGAGAATAATCTGGAGCTAAATCAGGAATGCAAAGAGATTCTCGATCATGTGAAATGTAGTTATTTTGGGAAGAAGCTACAATTAACCCATTATTTTGTGCTATAAGTTTTGAGAGAGTAAGTAAGCCAAAGTGTGCAATTGACCTTTTTGATTGTTGATTCAATTGTTGAGCAGAAGTATTTAATAAATTATGAAAGCCAATTTCCTTGGTTTTTAAATTTTCAATGTCTTCCTTAATTAGTTTTTCAATTTCAAAATTCCTATCTTTTACCGCAGAAAAAACAGATTCAGTATTTTTTATCAATGTCGGAATAACACCCGATTTGCCTATATCTATAACATTAATTTCAATTATGGAACTTTCATCATTAAAATTATTTTTCAATAAATGCTGGTGGAAGTTATTGTAAACATTATTTTTATCTTCGAGTAAGGCTTTGGTTTGAATCCATTTTTCCAGCCTAAATAATCGCACCGAAATAACTCCGATTGCTGGGTTGGAGTGTTCTCGTATATTCTTAGCTAATTCTTTTATTCCTGCTACCAAATCTTTAGTGAATCCCCAAAGACTATTTATTTTGTTAATAAAAGAGGTTTTTGTCGCATCCGTGAGCACATCTTTGCCGGATTCAATATCTCTAAGCATCTCAGTCGCTAAGATTGTGCTGAAGAAAAATTGATGGGCAAGCGAACAATTTCTCAACTCTTCGAAAATAGGTTTAATTGCTTCAAAATATTCAAAAGCGGTCTCATTAACTAGGTTGCCCGCTTGAATTTTGTTTTTAAAGTTGTATTCAGATTTAGTGTAATAACCCTCAAAGTAAAGATTGGCAATTTTGGCTTCATCCAAGGAATTCACGAAAGCCATTTTTGCTAAGTTTAAAAGCGATTTCAGTCTTTCTTTTGGTTTTGATGATTGTCTTAAAAATGTGTGGTAATTCTTTTTCAATTGTTCGCTATTCTTATCCCAAGTTTCTTTTTTTTCCAGTTTGTTTATATCCAAATGATTTTTTTCAGATAAGCTGCTTAAACTTTCAGTAAAGATAAAGTCAAAATGTTGAGCATCGTCAGTAACAAATAGCATCGGGAAATAGTCAGGAGAAAACACAAACCAAGTTTCCGGAAAAGAAGGAAGTTTATTCAAATTGAACTTTGTCGGAATTTTGCTGCTGTCATTTCCAAATACTATTTGGAAGACATCCAATCCCGTTGTTAAATATGCGTATGTTCCGAATTGTTTTAACTGAAATTCTAATTTTTCATTTTCTGAGTCTGTGGGATTGTGGGGTAGATTGAGAGGTAGTATCAAAAGTTGTGGAAATGGAAAAAAGGTAAAAATAGCGTATCCTTGTTTTGATCAAAAAACATAACAGGTTTGAAGCCTGAAAAGGAGATACGCTATGAAACAAAAATACACTAAAAATAACGACAAAACA
>JANLTD010000245.1:0-4388 GCA_031362765.1 Acidobacteriota bacterium
GTTGCGAAGCTCGTCGGTCACAACTTTCGCCTTTACTTTTTCGGGCGTTTGGGCAAAGGAGATTTGAAAAGCAGTTAAAAATAAAAATGCGGCGACAATGCTTTTGTATAACATCCGATAATCATAATGCGTCCTTTGGAAATAGTAAATAAAAATTTCACTTTGAAACGTAAAGGAAATTCATTTACCATGATTTGAGTTCCAAGTTCCAAGTTTCAAGTTCCAAGCCAGATTCGTCTTTTAACCTGAAATCTGAAATCTGAAACCTAAAATCTGGAACTTGGAACTTGGAACTTGGAACTTGAAACTTGGAACTTGAAACTATTTAGCTTTCAATGATTGAAATTTCTCCAAAAACTTATGAAGACTTTCTCGGTGAAACCGCGAAAGGCAACGTCGTGCCGGTCGTGCGAAGCGTTTTAGCTGATCTGCACACGCCGGTCGGCGCATTTTTGCGGGTCGCGAATGATGCCGAACAGGCTTTTTTGTTTGAATCCATCGAAGGCGGCGAGCGGCTGGCGCGTTATTCGTTTCTTGCCGCCAATCCGTTTATGACGGTGCGTTCAAACAATTCGCAAACAATTCTCGAAAAGGACGGCTCGCGCAAACTTTATCCTGACCGCACGCTGATCGAATTTCTGCGCCGTCATTTTTCGCGGCATAAACTGGCGCGGCGCGAAAAACTTCCGCCATTGTGCGGCGGCGCGGTCGGATTTCTGGCATACGACGCGGCACGTTGGTTTGAAAAAGTTCTCGACGACGGATCAAAAACAGATCAAGCTGACGCGATCTGGATGTTTTTCCGCAACATTTTGGTTTTTGACCGGCTCAAACAACGCATCGAGATCGTTTCGATCGTCTTCACCGACGAAGCGAAAGGCGACGAATCCAAATTGAAAGAACTCTACGCGGATGCGGTCGCCGAAACTGCGCGCCTCGAAAAGATCTTGCAGGAAAGCTCTCTGCCGGTCGTGACTTCGCAAAAGCCTGCTCAATCGGAATCCGCGCAGTTTTCGTCCAACTGGAAAAAGGCGGATTTTCTCGGTGCGGTCGAGCGGGTCAAAGAACATATTCTGGCGGGCGACGCTTATCAGGTCGTGCTTTCCCAAAAGTTCAAACGGCAGACCGCTGCCGAACCGATCAATATTTACCGTGCTTTACGGACGACAAATCCCTCGCCGTATATGTTTTACGTCAAGCTCGGCGCATCTACTCTGATCGGCGCTTCGCCCGAAATGCTTATTCGCTGCAACGGCCGAAAGCTTGAATATCGTCCGATCGCCGGAACACGCAAGCGCGGCGCGACCGAACCCGAAGATTGGATGCTTGCGGAAGACTTAAAGTCGGATATGAAGGAAATCTCGGAACATATTATGCTCGTTGATCTGGGCAGAAATGATCTCGGGCGTGTTTCCGAATATGGATCGGTCGAGGTTGCCGAACTGATGAAAATTGAGAAATATTCGCATGTTCAGCATCTTGTGACGAGTCTCAAATCCCGTTTGAAAGACGGTTTGGACCGTTTCGACGCATTGGCTTCGTGCTTTCCCGCCGGCACAGTCTCGGGTGCGCCAAAGGTGCGCGCAATGCAGATCATTGACGAGCTCGAACCATCGAAACGCGGCGTTTATGCCGGCGCGATCGGTTATATTGATTACGCCGAAAATCTCGATACCTGTATTGCGATCCGGACGATTCGTCTGGCCAACGATACGGCTTCGATCCAGGCGGGCGCGGGCATCGTCGCCGATTCCGTTCCCGAAAAAGAATACGAGGAAACGATCAGCAAAGCGCGCGCGCTCGTCAAAGCGATCGAAATGGCGGAAGGCTTTTAAAGTGGAAAGGCGAAAAAGGGCAAAAGTGTAACTGATGAGGTCTTTGGTTTTTGGTCTTTGGTTTTTGGGTTTTATTCAAATTAAACCCGATTGAATCAAGAATCTGAACAAATAGTAGTTTGGTGAAAAATTCATCGCAATCTGAAATTGCTTTCAAAAACCAAAGACCTAAAACCAAAGCCCAAAGACCAAGATTTTTATGCTTCTAGTAATAGACAATTACGATTCATTTACCTACAATCTCGTACAATACTTAGGCGAACTCGGCGCGGAAATGGAGGTGCGCCGTAACGATGAGGTTTCGCTCGACGAAATCGAAAACGATTTGAAGCCAGAAAAGATCGTTATCTCGCCCGGTCCGGGAACGCCTGACGACGCGGGCGTGTCGCTCGCAGTTTTGGAAAAATTCGGTAAAACAACGCCGATCCTCGGCGTTTGTCTCGGGCATCAGGCGATCGGACAGATTTTCGGCGGCAAAGTAATTCGCGCCCCCGAACCCGTCCACGGCAAACCGGTCGAGATCTGCCACGACGGAAAAACCATTTTCAAAGATTTGAACTACCGATTCCGAGCCGCCCGTTATCATTCGCTGGTCGTCGAACGCGAAACGCTGCCCGATATTCTGGAAATTTCCGCGACCTCGCCAGATGGTTTAATTATGGCTTTGCGCCATAAAGAGCTGAAAATCGAAGGTGTCCAGTTTCATCCCGAATCAATTCTCACCAAAGACGGCAAAAAACTCTTGCAAAACTTCCTGAATCTTTGAGATAGTAGATATAGCGCATCTTTCGGATGCAATTTCAAATTTCAAATTGGTTTCGTCTTTTGTAATTTGTAATTCAATTCAAAGAATCGCTTTTAAGCGAAAACCTCGTTACTTTTTTACTTTTCCACTTTTCCACTTTTCCACTTTACAATATGTTTATGTCGAAAACACAGTGGCTTTTCGCCGCACCGCTTTCAGCGACCAACAGCAAAGCCGATACACCGCTTTTCCCATATTTGAACCGCCTTATTCGCGGCGAAAATCTGGATGTCAACGAAGCCTCGGACTTTTTCCGTGCGCTGACCGATCTTAACGCCAATCCCGCGCAGGTTGCAGGCTGTCTGACCGCGTTGACCGCAAAAGGTGAAACAGCCGCCGAGCTTGCGGGAATGGCGCGTGTCATGCGCGAACAGGCCGTCAGAATCAAATCACGACATAAAAATTTTATAGATATTTCAGGCACCGGTTCGAGCATCGCCAAGACTTTTAATGTTTCGACCGCCGCTGCCTTTGTTGCCGCCGGCGCCGGTCTGACGGTCGCCAAACACGGCAACCGCGCGGTTATGAGCGACACCGGCAGCGCGGATGTTTTAGCAAACCTCGGCGTCAAAATATCGAGCGAACCGGAAGTCGCACAAACAAGTCTCAACGGCGCGGGAATTTGTTTTATGTTCGCGCCGAAATTTCATCCTTCGCTCAGACGCGTCGGCGATATTCGCCGCGCGCTCGGCATTCGCACCTCGCTCAATCTGCTCGGCGTTTTGGCAAACCCGGCAAACGCGCCGAAGCAACTGATCGGTGTTTGGCATCCGTCGCTGCTCGAACCGATGGCACAGGCTCTCGCAATTCTCGGAACGCAGCGCGCCTGGGTCGTTCACGGCTCGGACGGTTTGGACGAGATCACTTTGGCGGACGAAACGTTTGTCGCCGAAGTTATCGGCAATGAGGTCCGCGAGTTTCGCGTCGCGCCCGAAGATTTTAAGCTTCAGCGCGGCGAGATCGAACATCTAAAGGCCGAAACACCGGAAGAAAGCGCGCAAATTATCCGCGACGTGCTCAGCAGTAAACGGCGCGACGAAGCGCGTTCACTCGTCGTCCTGAACGCCGCCGCCGCGCTCATCATCGGCGGAATCGCGACCGAACCGATTCACGCCGCACGGCTTGCCGAACAGGCAATTGATAGCGGACAGGCACAAAATAAACTCGACAGATTGATTCAAACGACCAATAAAAGATAAATTGCGATTTGCGATTTGCGATTTGCGATTGTAATTTGTAATTCGCAATGCCTTTTAGCTGGCTCTACGGCAAAATTACAAACATCAGAAATTCGCTTTACGAACGAGGCGCGTTCAAATCTTTCTCGCTTGGCGCTCCGGCGATCAGCGTCGGAAATATCACGGTCGGAGGTACCGGCAAAACTCCGCTCGTCGCCCTTGTCGCTGAAGTTTTAGCCGAACGAGGCGCAAAAGTTTGTGTCCTGACTCGCGGTTACGGGCGCAAAAATCCCCGCCGGAGAGTTTTGGTTTCCGACGGCGAAAAGATTTTCGCCGATGCCATTGATGCGGGCGACGAACCGTTTGAACTTGCCCGAAAACTTCTCGGAAACGCGATTGTCGTGGCGGACGCAAACCGCGTCGCGGCGGCAAATTGGGCGCGTCAGAAGTTTAATATTACGGCTTTTGTGCTCGACGACGGCTTTCAGCATCGGCGGGCGAAACGCGATCTGGACATTGTGCTGTTGGACGCGACCAATCCATTCGGAAACTCGAAAACTCTGCCGTTCG
>JANLTD010000248.1:0-3737 GCA_031362765.1 Acidobacteriota bacterium
GACCGCGGAATGGTTTTTCAGACCTACACATCTTTTGCGTGGCTGACGGTTCGCAAAAACGTCGAATACGGCTTGAAATTGCAGGGCATTGAAAAAGAAAAACGCAATGAACTTTCGCAAAAGATCCTCGAAGAAGTCGGTCTCGCGGATTTTGCCGAGCGTTATCCGAAAGATCTTTCGGGCGGCATGAAACAGCGCGTCGCGATCGCGCGGACTCTGGTCAATAAT
The DNA here is from genome assembly GCA_031362765.1 of Acidobacteriota bacterium. Lineage (GTDB taxonomy): Bacteria > Acidobacteriota > Blastocatellia > Pyrinomonadales > Pyrinomonadaceae > JAFDVJ01. Next base: position 229 of record JANLTD010000248.1, read on the forward strand.
CCGCGCATCGTTTTGATGGACGAACCTTTCGGAGCGCTCGATCCGCAGACGCGCTGGGGAATGCAGAGCTTACTGCTCGATATTTCCAAAGCCGAAAATAACACGATTGTTTTCGTCACACACGACGTTTCCGAAGCCGTTTATCTGGCAGATACTTGCTATGTTTTATCAAAACGTCCGGCGCATATTTTGCAAAAAGTTGACGTGCCGAATTTTCCCGTCAAAGACATCACGCTCAAATCAACGGCGGAATTTCGCGCGATCGAAAATAAATTGTTGCAAATGCTTTACAATAAGTCTTAGAGTTGAGATTTGATGAATTCATCACAGAACCAAAATCAGCAATACAATCGCGGACGGCCGAACAGGACGATGCACGAATCTTTCGCGCCCGAAAATGCTGATAATCCAACCGCTGAAATCACGGAAGAAAAATTTCCCGACAAGCCTTCGTATTTCAAATACACGCTGGCAAATCCCTATAATCTTACGCTTTTGGGCGGCGCGATCGTTGCGTCGATTCTGACGTTGAATCCGCTGATCGCGGTTGCCGCGCTCGGTGTCGAAGGTCTTTGGCTGCTCCACGGTTCACAGTCGCGGTTTATGCAGAGAATGCTCTGGGATCCGATCTATGAGAAGGAAAAACTCGAATTCGAGCAGCGAAAGCGAATGGCGCAGGTCGAAAAATTAAGTCAGGGCGGACAGCAGCGCGTTTTAACGCTGATTGAAAAAGAGAAGGAAATTCAACAGCTGGCGGCGCAAAATCCGTCGTTCGCGGGCGATATGCTGCGCAACGAAATTGTCAAAACGCATAATCTCGTCAATTCGTTCATCGATCTCGCGGTGACCTGTTCGCGCTACGAAAATTATCTTGCCTCGGTTGATGTCGGACAGCTCGGCAATACGCAGACACATTGGCAAAAATTTATCGAAAACAGCAAAGACAAGGCGGACGCGGTCGAACTCGACATCGCCAAAAAGAATCTGGCGATCATCAATAAACGCATCGAACGCGTCGGGGAAATTCGCCGTTATTTGAAAATTGCCTACGGGCAGATAAATCTGATCGAAAATTCGTTTCAGCTGCTTGCCGATCAGATCGTCACGATGCAATCGCCGAACGAACTTTCGGGGCAACTCGACGAATTATTGGACGGCGTCGAAAGCATCAAGGAAACCGCAAAGGAAACTGAGCAGATTCTCAGGACGTTGTAAAAAAGATTTGCCTACGAAACACACGAAAGAAACGAAATAAAACCTTTCTTTTTCTTGTATTTTTTTCGTATTTTTCGTGTGTTTCGTAGGCAAAATAAAAAATAATGAGCGATACAAAAATGTTACCAATTTGGGCGGAAGATTTGCGCAAGCGATATTTGCGCGGCGAATCTTCGATGTTTATTCTCCACGGAAATGTTTTCGACGTTGTCATGAGCGACGGCAAGATGCTCGGTTTGACCGAATTTCTGACCGGCGTTCTGCTCAAAGAATCGCGCGAAAATATTGTCGTTTACAATCTTTCGTCGGGCGCGAGCTTTCCGCGAAAGTCCGAAATGTTTGCCGATTGGCAATCAATCGCCGTTGAATCCGACAAAGCAAAGGTTTTGACAATGCTCGAACGTTCGATACGCTTAACGGATAAAACCGCGGTTGTTTTGGAATACGCAGAAGCGATCGCCCCGGCGGGCGAAACGAGTTTTCAGACCGATGCCGATCGTTCGGCGATCGTCACGCTGCATCGCTGGTCGTTTTTGCCCGAGATCGAACGCGGCGACAATATCATCATTTTGATCGCCGAAAATATCGCCGAACTCGCGCCGAAGATCGTTTCAAATCCAAAGATCACGACGATCGAGATTCCGATGCCCGATTTTGAAACCCGTAAACAGGTTATCGCCCAAACCGATGCGCGGCTGACGGACGAAGATTCGCGCCGCTACTCGGAAGCGACCGCCGGTTTGAAATCCGTGCAGATTTCCTCGATCCTGCTGCCGCCGCCGCAACAGGAAGAAGATCTGCACGACCGCGAAGCGTTTATCACATCGCTTTTGGGAAATTCGGCGGACGCAGCGGAACGCGCTCACAAACTCGCGGCTTTAACTTCCGGAATGAACCGCGACGAGATCAAAAAACTCGTCGCGCCCGAAGCGAAAGAAGTTGAAACGCAAACAAATCCGCTTGAACGCGCGCGCACAGAAGCCGATAAATTGATCGCCAGCCGCAAACGCGAGATTCTCGAACGCGAGTGTTTCGGACTCGTCGAATTTGTCATGCCCGAACGCGGTTTTGAAATTGTCGGCGGAATGGAAGAGGTCAAAAAAGATCTGCTTGTGATTGCCGACAGTATTCGCAGCGGCAACCGCTCACGCGTGCCGATGGGAATTCTTTTCACCGGACCGATGGGCACCGGCAAAACCTTTGTCGCCGAAACCTTTGCCAAAGAATGCGGTTTGACGACGATCAAATTAAAGAATTTTCGCTCAAAATGGGTCGGTGCGACCGAAGGAAATTTGGAAAAGATCTTGAGCGTCATCAAGGCGATCGGGCAGGTCATCGTGATCGTTGACGAAGGCGACCGCGCGTTCGGCAATTCGGACGGCGACGGCGACGGCGGAACTTCCTCGCGAGTGATTGCCAGAATCAAAGAATTTATGTCCGATACCTCGAATCGCGGACGGATTCTTTTTCTCGTGATGACCAATCGCCCGGATAAATTAGACGTTGACCTCAAACGCGCCGGACGCCTTGACCGCAAAATCCCGTTTCTTTATTCGCAAACGGCGGAAGAGGTCGAACAGGTCGCGAAAGCTCTTTTGCGGAAAAACAAACTCAAAACAGATGTTGATCTAACGAATTTGCGTGAAGAATTTTCCGCGAAACTGGTCGGTTACTCAAACGCCGATGTCGAAGCCGTGCTGCTGATGGCAAACGACGACGCGGCCCGCGAATCGGGCGACAACGCAACTGTTAAAAAAGAGCATTTCATCCGCGCCGCAAACGATTATTTTCCGAGCCGCGACCTTGAATTGTTGGAATATATGGAACTGCTCGCCGTCTTTGAATCTTCGAGCCGCCGTTTTTTGCCGCTCAAATACGCCGGAATGACGGCCGAAGGACTGGATTTGAAACTGCGCGAATTAAGATTAAGAATCGGCAATCGCCGGTAGGCGAAAGTGAAAAAGGTTAAAAGGGAAAAAGGGGAAAATAGAAACGATAATTTGTAGATCTGAAAACTTTTTCCCTTTTTCCCTTTTAACCTTTTAACCTTTAGAGAGCTATGAATGTTGACGATAAAACATACCGCGAAAAAGTTTTTCGAATCGTCCGCGAAATTCCGGCTGCGAGAGTGATGACTTACGGGCAAATCGCCGAAATGTTGGGCGATGGCTATACGGCGCGCACGGTCGGGTATGTGATGCACGCGGCGGAAACCGAAAATGTTCCGTGGCAGCGCGTCATCAATTCGCAGGGAAAATGTTCGACCGATAGATTGCTGCTGCCGCACAATATTC
>JANLTD010000276.1:0-2876 GCA_031362765.1 Acidobacteriota bacterium
AAGAGTGAAAAAGTGAAAGAGTGAAAGAGTGAAAAAGTGAAAGAGTGAAAGAGTGAAAAAGTGAAAGAGTGAAAGAGTGAAAAAGTGAAAGAGTTTATTCGTTAATGTGCAGCCAAACTTTTTCACCTTTTCACTTTTTCACTCTTTCACTTTTAAAGAGCAATTTCAGAACACAAACCGCAAACAGATGAAAGATTCCGGCGGCGTTTATTTTCTAAGATGATTTCAGACTAAAAAAGTCTGAGGAGATATTTAGATAATGAAACGAATAATTTTGAGCATTTTTGTTATATTAGCGGCAATGGTTTTGAGCGTTTCGGCACAATCTGTCGAAACACGGCAGACGTTTGAGAAAGGAATGAATCTGGCGAAGACCGGAAAATACGAAACGGCACTCGGTGATTTCAAAAAATCTCTGCGGCTTGCCGAATCAGATGATACGGACAATAAGTTTCGCGCTAAAATTCATTTCAACATCGGCGTGTGCCTTTATCAATTAAAGCAAAACAGCGAAGCCGTCGCCGAATTTGAACAAGCCGTCAAACTCGGCAAAGGCGATTACGAAAGAGCCTTTTACGCGCTCGGAATGACGCAGGCAGAATTACGAAACTGGCAGTCGGCCGAACAGGCATTCCGCGGCGCGATCGCGCTAAATAAACGCAACGGCGAAGCGTGGTTCGATCTGGCGTTTGTTTATCTGGCGCAAAACGATCTCGACGCCGCGCGCAACGCTTTTCAAAGATCGGTCGAATTAAAAAGCGTCGCGGCCTCGATCGGGCATAATAATCTCGGCGTGCTTTTAGCGATGAACGGCGATATAAATTCAGCCGTCAAGGAATTTGAAACCGCGCTCAAACAATCGAACGGGAAATTTGCGGTCGCCGAACGCAACTTGCAATTTTGCAAATCTATCGGGCAAAATTTAAGTCAGGAGTTGGTCGCGAAATTGGAGTTTGGGAAATAGTTCCGGGTTCCAAGTTCCAGGTTCCAGGTTCCAAGTTAAAAACCACTCCAACCCCAAACTTGAATCTTGGAACGTGGAACTTAGAACCTGGAACCTGGAACTAAAAAGAGGAGAAAATATGGAAAAACAAAACGATGTAATGGCGATCTTAAAACTTTATGAACTGCGGCGCGAACCGGCAATGCGTGAATCACGGCAATGGTATTTTTCTGCTTTCGCGCCCCAATCGGCGTTGGAAATTATCGGGCTCTTTCGTGCCGGAGAACGCGCCAGCGCCAATCTACGGATGATAACTTCCTATTGGGATATGGCGGCGTCGTTCGTCCTCAACGGCGGCATTGACGAAAAAATGTTTCTTGATTCAGGCAGCGAATATATTTTCGTTTACGCCAAGATCCAACCGTTTTTAGCCGAGATCCGCCAGATGTTTCAAGAACCTGAGTACTTGATAAATCTTGAAACGCTCGTTCTGAAAATTCCCGGTGTTGAAGCCAAAATCGAAGCGCGAAAACGTCTCGCGGTCATTTGGACAAAAGAAGCGAAAGAACTTTCAGCGACCGAAAACATCTAATATATTTGAAACAAAACTGGCGCTTCGGGCAGCGGATTTTTATCATCAACGATGATAAAAATCCTCTGCCCGAAAACTTTTGAGCAGGAAAAAAGACAAGTTGACGGAACAGAAATTGCCTTTTTGCCTAGTTTTTATCGGCATTTTACAAAAAAATATTTTTTGATTTTTTTTCAGACTTTTTCATAATCCACCGTGTCTAAGCTAGCCATAAGAAGAATGAAAAACACTTCTTAAATCAGGTTCGCGGTGCGCCTTAAAAGTGCCGCAATGAAAGAGGAGAAAAATTATGAAAACAATAAAATGGATACGAAATTTAATTTTGGGAATGGCAATCATATTCGGAGTGCAAGGCTCGGCGTTGGCGGCGCAAGCGATCGCGACGGTCGGGACGAATACTTCGGCGGCAAATGTCTTCTATACCGGCGGCGTTGGCGGAAACTTGAATATTATGACGAACAACGCTTTTTTGAGAAGCAAATTCGGATTTGGATTCGCTCCGAATGTCACGGTTCAGTTTTCGCAGATGGTCGCCATCCCGGGAAGCTATGTATTTAACGCCGACAGTGTCTGGCATCTGTCGCTCAAAGACCCGAATAACGGTTTTACTACTTTTGTGGTGACTGATAATACAAACGGCAATATTTTGCTGCGCGGCAGATTTCAAAAAGCGATTTTGCACGGGCGTACAGGCTCGTCATCGCTGGCGATAACCTTGCCGTTCGATAATGTTTCATACAATCAGGCTTCGCTCGCATTTCCGGCAGGCTTTGAGTTCGTGAACGGTTCGTTTTCGATCGCGGTTCTGTCGCAAATTCCGCTGGTTGCCGATCCGATGGCGGGACCGGCGGCTTTTAATGCCAACGGCGACATCAATTTCGGCGCTGAATAACCTTTAATTCCGGCGTGTCGCCTGACGGAAAGTTCGGGCGGCGCGCCATTTTTGAAAATAGGAAAGTGACGGCGGTTTGTCTTGAAAAAACTGCCAACGATAGGAGAGAAAATTATGAAAAAGATTTCTTTGGTAATGGCAATTATTTTTTTGATGGCGGGTCTTTCAATCAGCGTTTTTGCTCAAAAACAATCGAACAAAAAAAGACCCACGAACATCGCAGTTCGCCGCACCGAAACGGTCCGCAATAACGAAACAATTACAATCAGCAATAATAGCTCGTCAATCAGAAGAAGAAATCAGGACATCGAAGTCGAAAACGATGAAACTCATCGGCGCAGAAATAGGCAAATGCAAAGCAATTCCGTGGTTTTCGAGCCAAACAACGAACCTTTGTGGGTAAGAAGAAGAAACTAAGTGCTCACACAAAAAAATGTATCAGCAATCAG
>JANLTD010000280.1:0-14244 GCA_031362765.1 Acidobacteriota bacterium
GAGAGTGAAAAACTGACTCTTGACTCTCGACTCTCGACTCTCGACTTATGAAATTAACATTCCTCGGCACAGGCACTTCGACCGGCGTTCCGTCAATCGGTTGCGAATGCGAAACTTGTCTTTCGACCGATTCGCGCGACAAACGCCTGCGCGTTTCGATTCTCATTGAACACGCCGGCATAAAAATCCTTGTTGATACTTCGATAGATTTTCGCCAGCAAGCGCTTCGCGCAAATATCAAATATCTCGACGCGGTTTTTATCACGCATTGTCACGTTGACCACGTTTTCGGGCTTGACGACATACGCCCCTTGAATTTCCGCCACGGTGCGATGGGCGTTTATGCCAACGAGATCGCGTGGAAAGACCTTAAACGCATCTTTCAATACATCTTTCAGCCGACGCATTTCGGCGGCGGACTTCCCCAACTGATTCCGCACACGGTCCGGCATAATTCGCCGTTCTCCATCGGCAAAGATCTGCTGATTACGCCGCTCGAAGTCATTCACGGCAAATTGCCTGTGATCGCTTATCGTTTCAACGATTTTGCCTACGCGACCGATTTGAAAATGATTCCGTCAGATTCAATGGACGGCTTGCGCGATCTCGACGTGTTGGTTTTAGATTGCGTCCGCTTAAAGCCGCATTCGACGCATCTTTGTCTTGGAGAAGCGCTTGCCTACATCGAAGACTTAAAACCGAAACGCGCCTTTCTGACGCATTTGAATCACGACATTATGCACGAACGCGATTCTAAACTTTTGCCTGACAATGTGCGGTTTGGTTATGATGAATTGGTTGTTGAGGATTAGAGCTATGAAAATATTTGCTTTAGTTTTAATACTCGTTTTTATTTTTGCAAGTTGTAAAACTAAAGCTTTTCTAGATTCAGATGGGGCATTAACAACAAAAGAAATAACTCAAAATCGGGATATGACACAGTATGCACAAGGCGGACATTTTTGGTGTCACACACGATTTGGGGGGACTTTTGGAAATGAAAAGGACAAATTAGAAGGCGAGAAAAAAGTTCGTGATTTTATCTGGCAGCATTGGACTAAAAAAAAACGCGGTTATATAAAACTATCTTGTCCTGATACAGACGTATTAAGGACAACGCATTATTTTGTTGAGCCAAATCAAAAAGGCGAATGGAATATTTTAAGAAGACACATTATTCGGCAATCTAATGACGAAATCTTGTGGAATGAAATCGTTATTGATTGGGTTGAGCGGATTGAAAATAAAGAAAACGGAGATTGGTCTTTAGTTTCTAAATCGTCAAATGGCGAGATTATTGAAAGAATGCCGGATTATTAATTTATGAATCTTAAATTCCGCCAAGCGACACATGCCGATCTGCCCGAAATTGTCCGAATGCTGGCGGACGACTTTCTCGGGAGCACGCGTGAAAGATACGAAAATCCGTTGCCCGAAAGTTATGTCAAAGCATTTGAGGAAATTAATGCGGATAAAAATAACGAACTGATTGTTGCCGAATTGGGCGGCGCGGTTGTCGGCAGTTTGCAAATCACGTTCACGCCGTCAATCAGTTTTCAGGGCGGAAAGCGGGCAACCGTCGAATCGGTCAGAGTTGACGCGAAATATCGCGGTCGAGGCATCGGCAAAAAATTGATGCTTTGGGCGATTGGTCGCGCAAAGGAAGAAAACTGCATCGCAATGCAATTAACAACCAACAGTGAGCGAGCGGAAGCGCATCGTTTTTACGAGAATTTGGGTTTTAAGGGAACTCATCTCGGAATGAAATTGTATTTGTAATAGAGTTTTGAGTCTCCGCTTTAGCGGGCTAAATACTCAAAGTTAAGCCGCCTAATGGCGGGACTCAAAACGAAATTTAGCCTTTATGAAAATTTTTCACGGAACGGACAATGCCAATATTTTGCGCGGAACGGTTCTCACGCTCGGCGTTTTTGACGGTCTGCACCTGGGTCATCAACGCATTATGCAAACGGTCGTCGAAAGCGCCAAAGCCAATAAATTAGTGCCGACGGTGATCACGTTCGACCCGCATCCGCGCGCTGTTCTGCATCCCGAAAATTCGCCGCCGCTGCTCCAAACTTTAGATCAAAGATTGGCGAATTTTGAAGTTCTTGGAATCGAACAGGCAATTGTTGTCCGTTTTGACAAAGATTTTGCCGCGCAGGACGCGAAAACTTTTTTGCACGACATCGTTCACGAACGGCTTCAGGCGCGCGAAGTTTTCTTGGGCAAAGGTTTCGCTTTCGGCAAAAACCGCAGTGGCAACATCACGCTGTTGCGCGAAATGAGCCGCAAGCTTGGATTTTTTGCTGACGAAGTGGCGGAAGTCCGTCTGCGCGGGACAAGAATTTCTTCATCGAAGATCCGCCAGCTTCTTGCCGAAGGTCGCGTCAATCTGGCGCGCCGAATGCTCGGACGGCCTTACGGCGTTGAAGGACAGATCATTCACGGTTTCGAGCGCGGACGCACGATTGGTTTTCCGACCGCCAATCTGCACCCGCGCAACCGCGTCATTCCGAAATACGGCGTTTATGCGACGGCAAATCTGATTGACAGCGTTTGGCGCAGAAGTATCACCAATGTCGGTGTTCGCCCGACATTCGAGGATGAAAAGAATCCTTCGATCGAATCTTATGTTTTCGATTTTGACGGCGACCTCTACGGCGATGTTCTGCGCGTTCGTTTTCTGCACCGCATCCGCGATGAACGCAAATTTAGCGGCATTGACGAGCTTCGTGCACAAATCGAACGCGACACGCATCGTGCGCTGAATTATTTCTCTCAGAGCGGCGTTAAGAGTATGCTAGATTTAACGTGAGGTGATTTTTATGAATGTTAATATTTCAGAGAAAGTTGAAAGCAAACTGAAGGATTTGGCAATGCGAAACGGCAAAGCGGTCGAAGATTTTGCGGGCGATTTGCTGGAACAAAAATTAGAAGAAACCATTCAAAAACAGCCGCGAAAAAAGAAACTTTCGGATTTGGCGGGAATCTTTTACGGCGGCGACGGCAAAACATCGGAAAACGCAAAAGAAATTCTGATGTCGGAAATTGATAGAACAAGCGGTTTCGGAAAATAACACGATGGCATATTTACTCGATTCGGGTTTCCTTTACGCACAGCTAAACGGCAAAGATGACCATCACACGGAAGTTTCTGCCGTCGCTAAAATAGCCGAAAGAGAACCGATCATTCTGCCGATTCCCGCCATCACCGAAGTTACAGATCTGCTTCAACGCGATTTGGGCGTCGAAGCCGTTGCAACATTTCTGGAAAATTTGCCCGAAACGGATTTTATTCTCGAACTGCCAACCGCCGAAGATTACCAACGCGCTGCTGAAATTCTCCGCAAATACAACGACGCGAATATTGATTTTGTTGATGCTTGCATCGTTGCGATTGCAGAAAGATTAAACGTCACAAAGATTTTAACGGTTGACCGCCGACATTTCGGGATTTTCAAGCCGTTGCATTGCAAAGCGTTTGAGATTCTGCCGTAAGATCTTATGTGAACTTTTTTGCAAACCGATTCGTTTTTTGTGATTCTAAGAGTGGTTATGCAAAAGGATTTGTTGATGGAAGAAAATAAAAGTTTGGCATTACAAGAAAAATCGATCGAGCCGATTGTAGAGAACGGGAACGCTTCGCACGCATTGCAACCGACAAAGAATCTGCCAATCTCAAAGCAGGTTTCCAACGAGCAATTGATTGCCGAAGAAAAGTTTCTGATCGAAAAGGAAACCGAGGTCGAGAAAAGTTATGCAGGCTGGCGCGGCTACCTAAGGCTTTTTCAAGTCTCGAAAGTTATCGGAATGCTCTCGATATATCTTTATCTCGACCAATACGAGATGCACCACGCGCAGCACCTCAAACACGCGGAAGCGCGGCTTGAAACGGCGCGAAGATTGACGTGGCTTGCCGTGTTGGGTGAAAGATTTCATAAAATAAATCTCTGGTTTTTTCATCAGTTTTTGCGTTTGATGAAATGGTGGTTTCTCGGAAGCGAAGCAAACAAAGAACTCAATCACGAAAAACAAGCTGTTTGGCTGAAAGAAAGTTTGATAAATTTGGGACCGACATTTATCAAGATCGGACAATCCCTGGGAACCCGCGCCGATCTTTTGCCGCTGCCGTTTGTCAAAGCGCTCGGCGAACTGCAAGACAGCGTGCCGCCGTTTCCGAACGAGATCGCGTTTGCGCGGATCGAAAAAGAATTAGAAAAGAAGATCAACCAGGTTTACGCGGAATTTGACATCGAACCGGTCGCGGCGGCCAGCTTAGGACAAGTTTACCGCGCCAAACTCTTTACGGGCGAAGAAGTTGCCGTCAAAGTTCAGCGACCGAACCTGGCGGGAATCATCAAAGGCGACATCGAAATTTTGCGGAAAGTGACGAAATTTGCCGAACGATTTCCAAGTTTGAACGAAAACGCGGATTGGGCGGGAATGCTCCGTGAATTTGACGAAACGATCCACGAGGAAATGGATTACTCGGCGGAAGGGAAAAATGCCGAACGCTTTCACGCCAGCTTTAAGGACTGGTCAAACATCCACGTTCCGAAAATTTACTGGAGCGCGACCACCTCAAAAGTTCTGACGATGGAGTTTATTCACGGCACAAAGGTGACGTCATTGGAAGAACTTGGCGGACGGAACGTTTCGCCCGAAAAGGTCAATCGTCTGCTGATCAAAACCTATCTCAAACAACTGCTCGAAGACGGATTTTTCCACGCCGACCCGCATCCGGGCAACCTGCTCGTAATGCCTGACGGACGGCTCGCATTTTTCGATTTCGGAATGGTCGGTCGCATCACGCCGAAATTACAGGCGAAAATGATTGACGCGTTTTTCCACGTGGTCGCCAAAGACCCGGCCGGAATCGCACAGGATCTGATCGATCTGGACTTTTTAAAACCGGGCGCCGACGAATCGAAAATCAAAGAAGTCGTGATAAAGATGTTTGCGCTGCATCTTGACTTAAAACTCAAAGACGTTAAATTCAAGGAACTGACCTACGATCTGGCCGACGTGATGTATGATTATCCGTTTCGTCTGCCGTCGAATTTTACATACATTATGAAGGCTCTGATGACGCTCGAAGGTATCGGCATCATCACCGATCCGGAATTTAATTTCTTTGAAACCGCCAAACCCTACGCGAAAGAATTTATGCTCAGACGCGAAGGCAAAGATCTGCGCAAACTGCTGACTGATAAATTATTAGGACGCGACACGCCGGACGGCAAACTCGATTTGGAGAGAACGTGGAAGCTCGCAAAAATGGCATTTAAGACGGTTTTCAAAACGAACAAATAATTTATATGAGCGATGAAAAAGTTTCTTACCGTCGGAAAGACATCATTAAAATTCTGGCGGATCTGAATATAATGGTCGTCTCATTGGACAGAATCGGCTCATATTATTCCGACTCTAAAACGATCGAAGAATATCATGCTATATCATCGAATTTCCTTAATGAATGGAAAATTGCTCCAAGGCTTGCAAAGATGCGAGCGGTTTTGAACACTGCCTTTTCCCATAAGCTTGGCGATGATGATATGGACGAATTGGAAAAAGAATTTCAGGATTTGCAATATTGGAGTATGAAAAATCCTAAGCCGCCCAAAAAGAGAAAATAAAAACAAAAATGTGTCGTATAATCTTCGCCTATGAAACAATTCATTTTAATTTTTCTATTGATTCAGATTTTCACAGCAATATGTTTTTCGCAATCCAAAATGACGAATAAAATCAAAATCGGGCATATTAAAGACGATTTTTCCATTAGTGAACTCGAAAACACATCATGGGACAAAGCCAAAAGTGTCGTCGTTGATAAATACTGGTCAGGCAAAAACGCGCCGAAGGGCAGACAGTTCAAGGTAAAACTTTTGTGGTCTGACGCGGCAATTTACGTTCGTTTTGAAGCGAATCAAAGCGAGCCTTTGATTGTTTCGGAAACCGCAAATCTAACGAGCAAAACCAAAGGTCTGTGGGATCGCGACGTGTGCGAAATTTTTCTCGCGCCCAATCGGGCAAATGCGCGCAAATATTTCGAATTCGAGATCGCGCCGAACGGCGAATGGATCGATCTCGGAATTCATCAAAAGCCCGATAAACGCGAAACCGATTGGGATTACGTATCGGGGATGGAGTCGAAATCTTTGGTTGGAAAAGATAAAGTCCGGATGGCGATCAAGATAGAATGGAAAGCATTCGGCAAAACTCCGAAATCGGGCGATGTCTGGCTCGGAAATATTTTTCGCTGCGTGGGGAAAGATCCTACTCGCGGCTATCTGGCGTGGTCGCCGACCTTGACGAAAGAGCCCAGTTTTCACGTTCCCGAAAAATTCGGCGAGTTTGAATTCGTTAAATAGTTCGGAAAACTATTTTTGCCCACGAAACACACGAAATTCGCGAAAATAAATCAAAAACTTTTCGCTTTTTCGTTTCTTTCGCGTGTTTCGTGGGCAATATCTTCCAAACTATTTCTCAGCGGTCGGCGGAGAAAGGCTAATCCAGGCGATCGCCCAAAATGTTGAGGAGGCAGTTTTTAATGAGCGGCGCTAAAACAGAGACAGCACCGCGATCCAAAAACGCCCGTGAATTGTATGATCAAGCCGATCGTTGATTCCATAATTTGGAGGTGAATGCCGGATTTGAGGCAAAGATTTAGCCGGAAAAAGTGCGCAATTCAGGGTTGCGCATAAATAAGTCTAATATAAATTGAGTTTATCGGTCGATAGTTTTTTCAACAGGGTCGTTAGTTCCGATTGATTCGGGAGAGATGTTCGCGCACCGACGGCGCGACATTTCAGAGCGGCAACGGCGTTTGCAATTCTCGCACTTTCTTCAACAGTTTCGCCTTGCAGAACTCCATAAAGCAGTCCGACGCGAAACGAATCGCCGGCGCCGGTCGTGTCTTTGCAGCCGTTCGGAACCTCAAACCCGTTAGTGCGGATAAATTCGTTTTCACATAAAAGAAGCGAACCGGTTTCGCCCAGAGTCATTCCGACGATCGCGCAGCCGTAGCGTGATCTTATTTCACGAAGTGCCGTTTGCTTATCATTGATCCCGACCAGGCGTTCGGGAAATTCAGCCGACGAAACAAAAATATCCACGAGCGGCAGCACTTCTTCGATACCGTCGAAAATATCGTCAATATCTATCGAAACGATCACGCCGGCTTTCTTCGCTTCACGCGCCATCGCAAGACACGCCTGCGAATCGTGCGGGGTGAAATGCAGGATCTTTCCGCGGGTCGCGATTTCCGTCGGCGCATCTTCTTTTGTGTAAGCCAATTTTTTGTCGCGTTTCCAGATTACTGTCCGTTCGCCGCTGCGCCGGTCAATGACGATAAAGGCAATTTGGGTTCGGGCACCTTTGATTTGTTCCGCAAAGCTCACATCAACGCCTTCGTCACTGAGCGAGCGGAGACCGAACCCGCCTTCATTGTCATCTCCGAAACGTCCGATATATGCTGTGCGCACACCTAAACGCTGCAATCCGACCGTTGTCGTAGCAATTTCGCCGCCGGCCGCCTGAACGTAGTCCGTTAACTCGATTTTCGAGTTGAATTTTGGATATTTCGGTACGATGATTAAATAGTCAACCGCATTCGTGCCGAAACCAACAACATCAAACTCTTTGTTTTCAGGTAATTTGAAAGGAAAATACATTTTTGCTTTATGGATTTGAAATTTGAAAAATCTATCAATAATATCTAATAGTTGATTGCTGAAAACAAATACGATTCGGCAATTTTTTTTCGAGAGAGTCTTGCTAAGTTATCAAAGAACAAGTTAGATTTGACTATCAGCAGTAGTATTTGGTTTGGTTTTAATCGAGCAGCAGAATAAATTTATAAAATAAAGTTTTTGGAGAGAATAAAATGCCGACAGCAGTTTGCCCTGAATGTGATGAAGAAGTTTATGTTGATGCCGATTCCGAGCAAGGTGATGTTGTAACCTGCGATGAATGCGGCGCGGATTTAGAAGTCGTTGGACTTGACCCGATTGAATTGGATGCCTATGAAGGTAAAAGCGGTTTTGATGACGACGACGATGACGATGACGGGTTTTGAGGGATGAAGGATGAGGGATGAATTTAAGCCATTTATTCATCCCTCATCCTTCATCCCTCATCCCTATTTCAAACGGTAGCCGGTACGATTTTGTCTGATTATAAGATTTTGAGGAATTTCAATCCGAACCTGGTGAAATTTTCCGTCATTGCGATTGTCGGTTTTTGGATAAAACGCCAAGACATATGAGGATGTAATTTCTTCCTCCAGGCTCTTAAAAAGGGGTTCGAAGTTGTTTTCGTTGACGTAGAAGGTTTTGCCGCCGGTTTTTTCAACCAGACCGCTCGCTTCCAAAAGCGTAAGGAGCGGTTTTTTATTGCCCTGAAGGCGCGAAAAAGAAGGTAAAAGCACTGAATAAACGGTTGTTTCCGCATTGTTTGCGCGTTCGATGACGGTTTTCGGCGAAACCGTATCGCCGACCGGAAAACCGTCCGTGATCAAGATCACGGCGCGTTTCGGTAATTGATTTTTAAGCGTCGGCGGTGACTTTTTTTGCAAAAGCCGGACGGCTTCGTCAACCGCGTCGTAGGCGTGAGTCGAAAGACCGTCACGGTCAGCCAAAATTTTATCAAATGTCTTTTCCAGCTTCTGCGGCTTGTTTGTAAAAGATTGAAGCGTTTTAACTTCCATTCCAAAGGTCATAACCGCAAAATAAGAATTGTAATCGGCTAATTTCTTGACAAATTGCTGCAATGCCGCCTGTAGCTGTGTGAGTTCGGCGGCTGTCATACTGCCCGATACATCGAGGGCAAAAACTATCGAAAGCGGACGGTTCTCGTTTTGTTTTCGAATCGGTTCAAAAAAATCGATCGGCCGCTCAGCGCCGTCTTCAAATAATTTGAAATTTTTTGCGTCAAGTCCGCGAACAGGTTTTCCGTCCCTATCCGTGACAGCTACTTCAAAAGCGACAAGCTCTGTTTCAACACGAATTACATCATCCGAATTCTGTCCGTGAGCGATGAAAAAATTGCCTGCGACGGTGACAATTGAAAGTAAAAAGAGCAAACGAAAAAGATCTTGAAGAACAAATACTCGGGTTGGTGTCGATTGCCGTGCTTGGTTTATGAAATCTAAGATCATATTACAAATTTCAATATTTACTAATTTTTCAGAATCGGCGAACTTACATTGTATCCGGCGTAAAAATATACATTGCTTTAAGCCGTTAGTTTGATTTAGAATGAAAGATGGGAAAAGTAAAATTCCCTTCGCCCTCAACATTCATTTTTACAAATCGTACTAATCTCCATATTATCTCAAATCACTTTTTAATCTAACAAAAAAATGGTTTTGAAAGCCTTTGTTGATTTTATTGATTGAGATTGAACCGCCGATCATCTTCGTCTCAATGAAAGCAAAACGTTCCCAAATAAACTCTTAAATTGTCAAATTGACGTACAATCGGTCAACTTGACACTTCAAGTTGACCGATATTCGGTCGCAAGTATTTTGTCTCCGAATGTTTTCGGCAATAAACATTTGGACTTTTCATGTTTTTTGTTTTGGCACGAAAAATGATACCTCTTTTAGCCTGCTTTGGGCGAACGTCGAAGGCAAAAACTCTCAAAATTTCCCAATTTTTTGGGAAGGTCTCAGTTGAGTTATTTTGGACAAAACGGATATGCAAGAAATAAGCCATTTCGGCGACAATCTGAAAACAAAAATTTATCTGGCCGTCTTATTCTGCCTCAGTTTCGCGGCGTTCGGATTTGCTTCTTTGCAACTAACAGCTTTTTCCCTCCAGCAGTTTCTGGTTTTGGGCGTTGCATTCATAATTTCCGCTTTCGCCAACCAACATCAAATCAGAATTCCCAAAACCTCAATAGATTTCTCGGCGAAAGAAATAATTGTTCTTTGGGGAATAATTTGGCTTGGTATGTCGGGCGGCATTCTTCTGGCGGCCGGAGTTTCTGTTGCACGTTTTAACCTTGTTCAGAGAAATAAGATTCAATTGCTTTTCGGCCTTTTTTCTAATGTTTGCGCGACTTTTGTTGCCGCCGGCATATTTTATCTGACTCTGCAGCATTTCGCTGGGTTTTCGTCCGCCTACGTCGCGGAAGAACCCGTCGCCGCGCAATGGTTGGTCGCGGCGGCTCTCTTGATGGTGGTGACGCATTACTTTTTGTCAACAATTTTCGATATAGTTTTTCAATATTTACAAGAAACACCTTCGATTCGACAAATTTGGAGGGTAAATTTTTCGCAGGCGCCCGTCGGTTATGCTCTATCTTTCGCGGTGGCATTCTTGTTTCATACTTTATTTCTTGAATTCGGCTTGCTTTTCGGATTGGTCATTTTGCCGATCACTGTCATCGGCCATTTTGCACATCAGATTCATGTTAAAAGGCTCGAGCAAAAGACCAAAGAGATCTTCGAAGCCAGCCGTATTCATCTGGCAACGGTTGAAGCCTTGGCAACGGCAATTGATGCGCGGGACCAGGTTGGTGTCGGACACGTCCGCCGAACGCAGATCTACGCGGTCGGAATAGGCAAGCTTTTAGAACTTTCGGATGACGAGAATCACGCGCTGAACACCGGCGCATTGCTTCACGACATCGGAAAACTCGCGGTTCCCGATCATATTTTGAACAAGCCCGGAAGATTGACACCGGCCGAAATGGAAAAAACAAAGATTCACGCGTCGGTTGGTGCGTCAATTCTCGAAAAGATAAATTTCAGCTATCCGGTTGTCCCGACCGTCAAATATCATCATGAATGTTGGGACGGAAGCGGCTATCCCGAAGGTTTGAAGGCACAAAATATTCCGTTGACGGCGCGGATCCTGTCGGTTGCCGATGCCTATGACACATTGCGCGGTGCGCGTCCATACCGGCCGGCAGTTTCGCGCGAAGAAGCACGAAAATTTCTGATCAATGGCGCGGGAACACAATTTGACCCGAAAATAGTTGATATTTTTTTACGTAACCTGAAAAATTTTGAAGCCGATGTAGAAGCCGAAAAACTGTCCTATTCGCATGATGACCAGACAGACGTTGGTTCGCTTATTCATAGCAGCGGCAATGATTCAAGAAGCTATGTTGAGCAAATTAAGCGTGCCAACCGCGAAGTTTTCACCCTTTATGAACTGGCAAGAATTTTCAGTTCGTCTTTGAATCTTGGAGATACCTTTGCGCTTTTCACGGGGAAGATCGCTGAACTTGTGCCGTTTGATACCTGTATCATTTACCTTCTGGATGAGACCGGAAACGAGGCAAAAGCAGTTTATGTCGAAGGGGAAAACGCCAAAGAGCTTTTGTATCGGACGATCAAACCGGGCGAAGGTGCGACCGGCTATGTTTTGAAAAAACGACAATCGGTTTGCAATGTTAATCCGGGGCTGGATTTTTCGTTCTGCCAACTCGAATTTGTTCACGCATATTCAGCGATGGCTGCCTTGCCGCTGATCGCCGACGAAAAGTTGCTCGGCGCAGTTTCGCTTTATTCTTCTCAGTTGGAAAATTATGAAGACGAGCATTTGCGTCTGCTTGAAACGGTTTCACGGATCGCTTCCGACGCTATCTCAAAATCAATCTATCACGCCGAAACCGAAACAAGGGCGTTGACCGATCCGATGACGTTACTGCCGAATGCGCGCAGTTTGCAAATTCATTTTGAGAAGGAAACGGCGCGGGCCGAACGCAACGGCACACGTTTCCAGGTTTTGATGCTCGATCTTGATGGATTTAAGGCGGTCAATGACACGTTTGGACACAAAGCCGGAGATAAATTGCTTAGAGAACTGTCAAAAGTAATGCGCGGACAACTTCGCGATTACGATTTTCTGGCTCGCTATGCTGGGGATGAGTTTGCCGCGATAATTCCTGAAACTGAAGAGATCTCGATCGAGGATCTGTGCCATCGGATAGAAAGATCCGTTAATGATTTTGTCTTACCGGTCGGTGACGGGAAATTTGCACGCGTCGGCATCAGCATTGGCGCGGCATCATTTCCGGGTAATGGCTCCACCCTTGACCAGATCATCAGTGCCGCCGACAAGGCAATGTACAACGTAAAAGCTCTTCGTAAACAATCGCAATTGCAATCGCTGGCAAAATCAATGGAACCGCAGAAAAAACTTGATCAAAGTCCGTCAAATCCGCCAAAACCGATCACGGTCAGATCGACCGAACCGACGGTTCTGAAAAACGAAGACCTGATCATTGAACAAACCCCCGAAAGCTTTGTCGTTGAATTGGACGAAAGCCACATTATTACATCAGCGATCAATTAAAGTGAAAAAGGTTAAAAGTGAAAAAGTTTTGTTGAAAATAATCCAACCAACTTTTTCACTTTTTCACTTTTTCACTTTTAACCTTTTTCACTTTAAAAAGCCTGTGAAAATCTGAAATGGAGCTGTTCTTTGCGAACCTGGAAAATCGCGTTTGGCGCGTTGCCGGCCTGCGGGATCAAAAAGCGCGGTGGGTTTAGCAAATAGCCGTAATCAACCCCGAATTCGCCCCCGATCGGTGCTTTGATCCGCAAGCCGAGACCGACGGTATGCGACCAAACGGCGCGAAAATTGGTTCCGAAAACGTCGTTTGCGGGCGCATTCGGCGAACTAAAAATATCACTGACGCGCCGAAAGACATTGCCGCCGTCATAAAACGGCACGGCGCGGATTGAATTTGTAAGCGGAACACGCGCTTCCAAATTAACGATCGCCAGAGCATTGCCGCCAAACGGGACAGTGAACGGAGTCAGCGAAACGATCTGTCCGCTGCTGTTACGAAAAGTTCCCTGCGGCACAATCGCGATCCGCGGACCTGCCGATTCAAAATCAAAACCTCTTAAGCTTGTCGAACCGCCGGCGAAAAATCTTTCGCTGATCGGCAAAATTCCATCAAGACCGGGAAACTGCGACGACGAAAAACGATTTCCCTTAGAAAAAACATTTGCCAACCCGACCACCGCTCGTGCGGCAAATGTCGTGTTCTTTAAGAACGGAACGGTAAAAAAGCGGTAATACGATGCCTGAAATTTTTGAAAACCGATATTGGCGCCCAGCAAAGGCAAGGAAATATTATATTCCGCGGTCAGATATTCGCCTTTTGTCGGGTCGCCCGGATTGTACCGGCACGGATCGCCGACCTCGCCTTTGGCGATAATTTCGAGCAGCGTGAACTTGATCGAGCAATTTTCCCGCGTGTCGCGCACAAAGGTCGCGCCGAAACCCGACGTGCGGATTCTTGCATCGGGCAGTAGTAAATCTTTGATCAACAGGCTTTCAACCTTGAACAGGCGCACGTCTTCAAATTTGTAACGGGCAAAAACAATACTTCGATTTTTGACGCTGACCGTACGGCTTGTTTCAGCCGAAAATGTCAGTCGGTTGATGGTCGGGCTACCGGTATCATTACCGAATTCGTCAATCGGATTACCGTTTGCATCAATTCGCTGTACGATCCCGAATGTTCCTTTGTCAAAAACCGAGCGGAAAAATCGTGTCACGGTCGAATCGCGCTGATATTGTGCGGTCAGCGTCAGCGGTGCATATCGAATCGTTCCGTCTGCATTTTTTCCGTCGCGCAAAAATCGCGGATTGATAAAATCAAATTGGGCAAGCTGCTGCAAGCGGCTGATGCGAACCCTTGATCCGCCTTGTTGAAGACTTCCGAAAAGATTGAAATGCCGAATATCAAAAAATCCGAACGGTCCGGTATCGGTCGAAAAACCGCCGCCGTAAGTCAAAAGTCTTGGGGCTTGTTCTTCGACATTGATAATAATATCGGTCAAACGGCTGCCGTCCGCGTTTTCACCGGCCGGTTCGGGTTTGATCTCGACGCGTTTAAAAGCATCGGTCGCGTAAAGATTTTGCTCGCTCGAAAAAATATCGGCGGCGCGCAGCACTTGACCGGCGCGTAAATTCACGGCTTTCAAAATCGCTTCGCGTTTGGTTCGGTCGTTTCCATAAACCAAAACGCGATTGATGAAAACTTTTTTCCCTTCGCTTTCGACTTTATACACTATTTTTACGCGGTCTTCCGCGTCGTCCGTGCCCGATTCGACAATATCGTAACTGATCCTGGTGTCGTAAAATCCTTCGTTTGAATAATATTCCGCAAGCTTTCTTTGCCCGTTGCGAATGCGTGCGCGTGAATAATTTTGACCGATCAGATTCGGTAATTGGGTTTTCAAAACCGCATCGGAAAAAGCGTTATTGT
>JANLTD010000312.1:0-4583 GCA_031362765.1 Acidobacteriota bacterium
GATGAAGCGTGTCGCCGTTTTTATGAAATCGGATGGTTTGAAAAACTGGACAATTGCGTGTATCTTTCAAAGGAAGAACGCGAAAGAGTTATTTTGGAATATTTTTCCGAAAATGTGGCGTGTCCTTTTTTGGAAGCCGGCGCATGTTCGATTTATGAAGATCGTCCGCTTGCCTGCCGCGAATATCTGGTCACGTCGCCGGCCAAAAATTGCTCTGCACCGTCGGCTAAAACAGTTCATTTGCTCGAACTTCCGATCAAAGCTTCGGAAACTTTGCGGCAAATCGGCGACAGCAAAAATCTAAATGCGATCGTAAATTTTTTGCCGTTGATTCTCGCGCTTAAATGGACACAATTGCACGCGGATGAATTTCCCGAACGAACAGGCGAAAGATGGATGGCGGATTTTTTCCAAAAATTGACGAACAGGCCGATTCCAAAGGCAAAAACCTTTTAAGATTTGTGTTAAAAAAGATTTCAATAGCGATTTTTTGAGTATTGACCTTTTCCTATTTACTATTTTGGCATAACGATTTACTATAAATGTCTACAAATTATGAGCAAGTATCGCAAAATCGTCTGGAATGAAGGGATGCTCTTAACGCCTCATCATTTTCAGCAATGGGACAACTATCACGAAGAGTTTTTGAATTCGCGCGTTCGCTCAATGATGCCATACGAATATGGCGTTTTGGATTTGCAAATCAGCCGCGAGGCAATCGCCAACGGCAATTTTCAAATAATCAGTTGCCACGCTGTTTTGCCTGACGGTTTGATGGTCAATGTCCCGGATGCGGAATCGGTGCCGGACTTGCGGCAAGTCGGGAATCATTTTCACCCGGAAGCCGAAAAACTTGGCGTTCATCTGGCAATTCCGGCAAGGAAAATGGGTGAAGCGAATTTTCAGGGAAACGGCGCAAAAGGCAACATTAATTTACGCTTTTTGCAAGAAGGCGCGCTCGTCAAAGACGAAACCAGCGGCACCAACGAGCAACCGCTTGCCTATGCCAAAAGCAATTTGCGGATAATTTTTGATGACGAAGTGCGCGACGGATTTACGTCAATGAAGATCGCCGAACTTATTCGCACGCCGACCGGACAATTGAAGATCAACGAAGATTACATCCCGGCGACTTTGAAATCATCGGCTTCCGAGTGGCTTGTCAATATGCTCCGCCAATTGGTGGAAATTTTGAATACGAAAAGCGGCAGTCTCGGCGAACAACGGCGGCAGAGAAACGCCAGTTTGGCGGATTTTACGACGTCGGAAGTCGCCGTTTTCTGGCTTCTTCATACAATAAACTCGGCAATTCCGACGATGGCGCATTTTTTCCGTTCGCCGGTGCTTCACCCCGAGAAGGTTTATCTTGAAATCGCCGAACTCGTCGGCAAGCTGATGACTTTTTCGGTTGAGCTTTATCCCCGCGATATTGTAAAATATGACCACGATGACTTGTATTTTACGTTTTACAATCTTTCGACGCAGTTAAAAGAATTGCTTGAAACCGTAATTCCAAGTCGTTGTGTTCCGATTCCGCTTGAAAAAACACGCGACACGCTGTATGTCGGACGCGTCGAAGACGAAAGACTTTTGAAAGAAGCCGGTTTTTATTTGGCGGTTCGCGCTCAGATGCCCGAATCGAAGCTTATCGAAGGAGTTCCGCGGGTCATTAAGATCGGTTCGCGCGATGTAATTGACACGATCATCAATTCGGCCCTGCCGGGAGTTGTGTTAACGCACGCGAGCCCGCCGCCCGCGCCGGTTCCAACCCGTGTCGGTTTTCGTTATTTTATGCTCGACACGATCGGGCCTTATTGGGACGGCATCAAGGGTTCGAAAGTGATCGCGGTTTATGTGCCGGACGACATTCCGGACGAGAAATTGGAACTTTATGCCGTAAAACCATGAATAGAGTGGCGAGTCGCGATCGATTCTTTAATTCGCGGCTAAAAGAAATATGAGCGAAAAAGCAAACCCAAATGATTTGATCGCCTTTGCCGGACCGGTTTTTGATTTGATTCTGCGTCTGAAAGCCGGAATTGTCGCGCCTTCCAACGATCTGCGACCCCAGATTGCGTCAATGCTTGCCGATTTTGAAAAACGCGGCGAGCGGTATCGGTTCAGCAGTAAGATCATCCAGGTTTCAAAATTCGCGCTTTCCGCGTTTGTTGACGAAACCGTTTTGACGAACAATTTTCACCTCAAGGAAGAGTGGGAAAAAAATCCGTTGCAACTTGAATATTTCGGTGAATCGCTTGCGGGCAACAAGTTTTTTGAAAAGCTGCTGTCGATGATCAAACAGGTTGACGTCACGGCCGACGCAGTCGAGATCTATTACGTTTGCATGCTGCTCGGGTTTAAGGGCAGATACGGCGTATATGAAAAAGAAAAATTGCTGGCGATTATGCAGGAAACGGCAAACGCCCTGGTCAAAGCCGGAAAGATCCGGCCGGTTGAACTTTCACCGCACTGGCTTGCCAATGACCAGCCGAAACCGCCGGAAAAACGCGGAATGCCAACATGGGCAAAAATCTCGGCACTTGGCGGGCTTGGACTTGCTTTCATAATTTATTTGGTGATGTTCCTGGTGGTTTCGACTTTTCTAAAAGAAGCTTTAAGTAAACTGCAGTTGTAACGATTTGATTGATTTAGAATATGAATTCCTGGCACGCTCAACAACTTAAATTTGCGTTCGGTATCGGCGGTTTTATGTCGTTTTACGGCGTTGTCGGCCTGCTCACGTGGTTTGGCGGCCAAAAACTGGGGTTGCCCGTGAATTCAAGAATAATGGTGATCGTGGTGCTTTTGCTCACTTTACCGTTTATGTTGATAATCGGTTATGTCGTCACACGCCGCTCGGCAAAGAAAGCAGAAGAGGCGAAAAAAGAAGCTGAAGAAAAAGCGGTCGAAAAAGCAACCGGAAAGGTTGCCGGCGATGGTGAAAAACCGCAAAAAGTCGCGTCGCCGACGGGTGATTCTCAAGATTTACTGGGCGGTGCCGAAGAAGTCGTCAAGTTTTTGCAAACATCAAATTTGGGTGGCGCGATCGGAAAAGAAGCGATTTACTCGCTGCCCTGGTATATCGTTGCGGGAACACCGAAGTCCGGTAAAAGTTCGCTCGTTTTGGGTTCAAGTCTGAATTTCCAAACTCTGCCGAGTCAGCGGCAATCCGAACAAAAAATGATTCGTCCGACCGGCAATATTGATTGGCGCGTCACCAGCGATGCGGTTTTCGTTGATACCGCCGGACGTTATCAAACGGAAGGCCCTGACGAAGATGAATGGAATTCGCTTCTCGAAACCATCAAAAAATCGCGCTCAAATCGCCCGATCGACGGAATGTTGCTGATTGCCGACACCGAAAAGATCTTAGCTGCAGACGAACGCGAGATCGAAGAACTCGCCAAAGTAATGCGCACGCGTCTGGATGCGGCGATGCAGCGTTTGAAAGTTCGTTTTCCGGTCTATCTTATTTTTACGCACGCCGACGCGATCGAAGGTTTCCGCGACTCGTTTTCGACTTCTAAAAAAGAGGGCGAAACGCTCGTTTGGGGTGCCACGATTCCGCTTGAAAAAAGCGAAAATGCTCATTCGCTTTTCGATGAAGAATACGGACTTTTGCATAACTCGGTAATGAAACGCCGACTGATGCGACTTAGCGCACCATTTCCGCCGGTTCGTCAGCTCAGAATTTTTAATTTTCCGCTCCATTTTGGTTCGGCGAGGCGTAAACTTGGCGCGTTTGTTTCCGCCCTGTTTCGTCCGAATCCGTTCAGCGAAAACCCATTTTTGCGTGGTTTTTACTTCACGGCTGTCCCCTCCAGCCGCCCAGCGGTGCAGGGTGATAAAACAATGGGCACGGCGCAACCCAAAACCGTCGGCTCGACATTTTTTACCGAAAAACTTTTCCGCGATGTCATCTTGCGCGACAAAGATTTGGTCAGAACCTTTCAAGAACAACGTCAAAAACCGCCGATTCTGGGTTGGCTGTTGACGCTTTTGGGCGCCACGCTTGTGCTTGTCTTTTTAATTTTGACAGGCGTTTCGCTTTCTAATAACAACACCTTGCTCAAAGCGGACGCAAATATCGGAAAGGCGGTCTTAGACATTGTTCGGGCCGACGGGAATGCGAATCCGCTCAGCAAAGCACCCGATGCGGCGGCCCGGGAAGTTGAGGCAATTGAGCGTCTGAGGCAAGCAATGGACGAACTTGACGGTTACGACCGAAACGGTGCGCCGGTTAATCTTGGAATGGGGTTGTATTCGGGAAACACGCTTTACAAAGGCGATGAAAAGACGAAAGGGTTGCTGAACATTTATTACAACGCCATCGGACGCCGTTATATGGATCCGACGGTCAGACGGGTCGAAGACGAGTTAAGAAAGTTCGCGGCCGGCCCGGCATTTCCGGATTCAAATAAACTAACGCCGCAAGATGAAGACCTTTTGGGTAAAAATTACGATTTGCTTAAAGTTTATCTGATGCTTTCGGATAAGTACCGCGATAAATCAAACGATACTGATATTGTCAGCACATTGAAAGAATTTTGGTTTACCGAATCGAAAATACCCGAAAATTACAA